>DRJN01000185.1 GCA_011052165.1 Gammaproteobacteria bacterium | reverse complement strand
TACATAGTAGTCTTTTGTGGAGATCTTTTCAATGTATCTTCAAGCGTACTACTTGCTATTGGTTGAGATTATAACGACGCAAATCACCGGCGGTTAAAAGGGGGGTGGCTGTAGCGTAGCGGAAGCCGCACCGCTTTTAACCGTCCGAGTGGATTTGCATTGTTAGGGCTTTTGATTCCATGATATATCTACTTTACGTTTCTGTGATATACAGTCGCGAAGATATAAATTAATTAAGCTTTGGTAAGGAACTCCTGAGTCTTCAGCCATGCCTTTAAAGTATTTGATTACATCATCACCTAGCCTCATTGTTACTGGCTTTTTGAGTTTTGAGGCATAGGGATTTTTACGTGATTTCATTTTAGATAGATCATATTCTTTTTTCATTATGCTTCACCTTCATAGAGCTTCCGCTCTTTTGCTGTTGCTTTACGTGCAGATATGATTCGAATGAGATTACCTGATTCTTTCTCACAGTGGCAAATTAGTAGAATTCTTGATTGGTTGCTATGACCCAGTATAAGAAACCTGTCTTCTAGCTCTGAATTTTCATCATCAAAGAACTGGATGGCGAAATCATCGTAGAATACAGACTGTGCTTCTTCAAAAGCAATACCATGTTTTCTTTTGTTCGATGCCGCTTTGGATGCATCCCATTCGAATTCAATCATAAATACATTGTATTTACATTTAGACGAATCTCAAGTAGCTTGTTTTTAGGGGCTCTAACAACGGGCTTCCTTCGACAAGCTCAGGACGAACGGTTTGTTCCTTCGACAGGACTCTCCTGAGTGAAACCGAAGGGCTTCCTTCGACAGGCTCAGGACGAACGGTTTGTTCCTTCGACAGGCTCAGGACGAACGGGCTTGAACATAATTCATCAACTGTTTAAATGCTGGATACTCTCTCAACTCATAAGCTGGTCATATATCCGTTCATAAGCGCTGAACATTACGCTGATATCAAATGTCTCTACAGCATGCTTTCTCGCCTTTTCCGCTAATTTGGCCCTTATCTCCGGTTTTGTGGCCAGTAAACTAATCGCATCTGCAATAGCAACAGGGCTACCCACATCTACCAGCCAGCCATTTTCCCTGTCTGTAACCAGCTCTTCATAGCCTCCGCAGCGTGTCGCCAGTAACGGCAACTGGGCCGCCATCGCCTGAATTGCTGACAGCGGCAGGCCTTCTGAAATCGATGTGGACAGAAATAAATCCAGGTTTGCCAGAAACTCCGCAGGATCATCAAGAAAACCCAAAAATTGCACCTGCTCCTCCAGGCCAAGTTCTTCCCTTTGGTCAAGAAGAGCCTGATACAGACCTTTTTTATCAGGCTGCCCGGCAATCACAAAATGACAGGACTTTCCCTGCTTGCCCAGAAGCGCGGCAGCGTCCAGCAGAATATCATAGCCCTTGGCAGGTCGAATATTGCCCAAGCTCCCAATAATGAAATCATGTTCAGACCAGCCATATTTCCGACGCAGGGAATTGGAGCGGGGGTGTTGAAACGCTGAGGAATGGATACCGTTGTATACAACTTCTATTTTTCTCATATTGAGTGACGTTCGGCTGATAATGTCATCCCGCAACCCGCCGGAAACCGCAATAACATGCTGCGCACCCATATTAATAGCCGCAAATTTCAGCCTTTTTAAACGTTCATTGTTACCGATATCAACTGCTCCGTGAAATGTGGCAACGACCGGTATCCGGGTTGCAAGGCCCGCAAGAGAACAATAGACATTGGCGCCCAGCAGGTGTGACTGAACCAGATCAACCTGCTCCCTTTTAATAAGGCGACGAAGCCCTGAGAGATAACGCCAGTTAAAGGAACCCTTGGCGTCAAGCACAATGGGGGCCAGCCCGCGCCGACACAGCTCATCATAAACCCAGCCTTGTCCCCGAATTACAACCACCGAACGAAATTTATCTTTTGGCAACCCGTTTGCAAGATCGATGAAGACTGTTTCGGCGCCGCCGGGACCCGTGGTATCGATTATATGAAGAATTGTTTTCACAAATAATTAACCCTGTTCCCCCGGTATTTTTTTATAATTAGGGTGCAAAATGAGATATTATTAATCGTTGCATAAGTATTGGCATGTATTTTATCCCCTCACCCTCACCCATAGGGAGAGGGGGCTATGGTGCAAATACTTATGCAACGATTAACATCTACCAAACAAGCACTGTCAACTAGAAAAATCAACCGGTTTACTGACAATGGGAAAAACAAATCCGCTAAAAAATATCATTAAGCGCAGCATACAACTATGTGCAGCCAATCTGGGGCCACACACACGCTCTCATCGAAAACCTCAACTCCTGATACTCATGTATCATCGTATTCTGCCGATGGATGATGAACGCACCAAACTGGAAGAGCCGGGAATGACGGTAACACCGAAAACATTCCAAAACAATCTTGAAACGGCTTCAAAATATTTTGAATTCGTTAGGCTTTCCGAGTGGATTGAAAATAAAAACAAGGGTTTACCACTACCTGCCAAAGCCTGCGCAATTACCTTCGACGACGGCTGGGCGGATAATTATGAGTTTGCCTTCCCTGTCCTGAAGAAGATGAGAATACCTGCAACCATTTTCCTGGTGGCAAACATGAGTGGCACGAACAAGCGATTCTGGCCTGGGCGCCTTGCTCAGATTTGTACGGCAATTTCAATTCGCTGCCCTGAACAGTGGTCGAATATAAACCTTTCATGGTTGCGCAAAGCGAATACTGACTACAAATTTTCTACTCGTCCTCCAACGAGGGAGGAAATATCCCAGCTTGTCATCCATGCTAAAAATTTGCCTGACCATGAAATTATTTCCCACCTTAATCTCATAGAATCTGAATTGGGACTCAAAGAACAGCCTGGCAACGCCGCCCTCATGAACTGGTCACAAATAGCTGAAATGACAAACTCCGGTCTTATTGAGGCTGGTAGTCATACCTGCCACCATACCCGCCTTGGCAGTGAGATACCGGTTGAGACCCTCGAAGAAGAGATTATCCGGAGTAAAGAGATTATTGAAAAACAGACAGCACAAACCGTAACAACGTTTTGCTACCCAAATGGAGACTACTCTGATGAGGCTCTCAAGCTGGTCGAAAAATATTACTCAGGCGCTGTAACAACAGAAAGCGGCTGGAACTCCGACAAAACAAGTAACTACCGACTGCAACGTATTGGCGTTCATGAAGACATCGCAGGGGATCGAACCGCTTTTCTGGCCCGGATATCGGGATGGATCTAGCCTGCCATTTTCAAATAGATGGCGAATTATCAATCGTTGCATAAGTATTCGCATGTATTTTATCCCCTCACCCCAACCCTCGTCGCTCTCGCCCATCCATGGGCTTCGCAACATAAGGTC
>DRJN01000184.1 GCA_011052165.1 Gammaproteobacteria bacterium | reverse complement strand
GCATAAGTATTCGCATGTATTTTATCCCCTCACCCCAACCCTCTCCCTGAGGGAGAGGGGGCTATGATGCAAATACTTATGCAACGATTAATAATGCCTGTACGCACAGCATTATTATCCTGCAACGTGCCGATGGGTTTCGCTTGGCCTACCCATCCTACGGTTGTTTGCTGCAAGCCGGGGGGAATTAAACCCAGAGCGATTAATATCCGCCTCCTCTGCGTTTATGATTGGCTTTGAATTAAGAGGGCCTTCATTTATTCCAGTTTGCCTTCACGATGCATCGGGCAATTGACGCTGATGTAGCGTGGCTCGGGTGTGTCGATTTGCAGCGCGGTGAGCTCTCCTCCCCAGATGCAGCCGGTATCCAGCGCATAGACGTTATCCACTGATTGTCGGCCCAGGGTGGACCAGTGGCCGAAGATGATTCGCTGTTCCTGGGTTTTGCGATTCCTGACGGCGTACCAGGGTTGAAAGCCCGGGGGCTGGCTGCCGGGCGGTCCTTTAGCCTGAAGATATAGCTGGCCGCTGTGGCTGCAGAAACGCATGCGGCTGAAGCTGTTGCAGATGAAGCGCAGGCGCTCCCAACCCTGTAAATCTTCGGACCAGCAATCCGGTTGGTCTCCGTACATGTGTTCAAAAAAATTCCGGTAGTGGTCGCTGCATAGCACCGTATGCAGCTCGGCGGCATAGGTTTGTGCCTGGTTCAGGTTCCAGGCGGGGTAGATTCCGGCATGCACCAGAGTATAAGCGAGTGATGCGTCATGGTGTATCAAGGGGCGATAACGTAACCAGTGCATGAGTTCGGCTCGGTCATGGGCCTCAAGAATGTTGATTAGATCGGGATCACGAGTGTTTTTTATGCCGGCATCGACGGCCAGCATGTGCAGATCGTGGTTGCCCAATACCGAGATCACCCTGTCACCGAGTGACACCACATAACGCAGGGTTTGCAGTGACTTGGGGCCGCGACTGACAAGATCACCGGCCAGCCAGAGCCGGTCTTCATCCGGTTTGAAATGGCATTGATCCAGTAAACGGCGGAAGTCGTCATAGCAACCCTGTAGATCGCCGATGGCGTAGATAGCCATTTACCGGCGCCCCGTCTCTTTGTGTAACTCAATATAACGGAACCAGCCTTTGGCCAGCGCCGGTTCATCCCGTATCAGTGTGAGTTGCGGGCATTGCGCCAGCAGGGGTTCAAAGACAACATCGGTGCGAGTGGCGATGTGACGAAGAAAAATACTCAGCAGACGGCGGCTCAGGGCCCACTGGCCGGGGCGAAGGAACTTGTCCAGGATAAGAATGCGCCCACCGGGACGCAAGACACGCTGGGCTTCCTGCAAGGCGCGCAGGGAATCGGGCACGACCGCAAGAATCAGATGCATGATAATGGCATCAAAACGTTCATTATCAAAAGGTAGCTGCATGGCATCACCCACTTCAAGCTCAATGTCGTTGCGATCGGCTGTTTGTTTTCTGGCGCGGGCAAGCATGGCCGGGGTCAGATCGATGCCGGTATAACGGGGACCCTGCGGTAGCCAGGGAATATCCAGCCCGGTGCCAATGCCGGTCAGCAATATGTCCTTATTTTCGGCGTGTTTTAGATGGCTGAGATTTTTCCGGCGCAGATCGGCAAAGGCAGGTTCGACAAGGTAATCATAGATGGGGGCAAGGAAGGTATAACTGTGCTTGAGCGACATGGTGCCATGTTAATGCTGAGCATTGGGTTTATCAATGCGTAGTATGGACTTTATCAATGCAGGGTATTGGGAATGGACAGGGTAAAGGTGGGGATAGCCGCATCGAATTCATGGCCGTCATCGGTGATCATTTTATAGCTGCCGTGCATGCTGCCCAGCGGAGTAGGCAGTACCGTGCCGCTGGTATAGCGGAAACCTTCACCCGGCTTCAGGTAGGGTTGTTCACCCACTACGCCTTCACCATTGATTTCATGTACATTGCCATTGCCATCGGTAATGATCCAGTGGCGGCGTAACAGTCGGGCCGGGGTCTCGCTTTTGTTGCGGATCGTGATGGTATAGGCAAACACAAAACGTTCTTTTTCCGGCTCGGATTGTTCGACAATGTAGCGGGTTTCGATGTCGATTTCGGTTTCATGGGCCGGCTTATCGTTCATGGCAATAGAGTGAGAATAATGATTGTGAGATAGCTTGTGGACGTTTTTCGCCACGATGATTATTGAGTCGATGGCCTTGTTCACGGCATCGACTACTTCCAGGTTTATATATCGGCAATATGGACGCCGGGCATTAAATAATTTATTGGCAGAACGGGACAGGTTGCTAATGGGTGGAGGCTGCGGCGGGTTCTTGGGGGTAAATCCGGATAATCCGGACCCGGTCACCGGGATAAATGAGATCCGGATTGCGGATTTTGTTCAGGCGCGCCAGTTCCGGGTAGCGGAACGGATTGTGGATATAACGCCGGGCGATATGCCAGAGGGTGTCGCCTCTGACGACAATGTGGACTACCTGATCAATGTGTTGATGGGGGGGACGGCGGGAAGAGACGGAAGCTGGAGTACGCTCTATGGCCGGGTCAGTTTCTGACGTCGGCTTATGCGCCACTGGGCCGTCGTTGTCGCTACGGATCACCGTGTCACTCGCGGGCGCCGTGAGAATAATGGTGACTTCATGTTGACGTTGTTCAATGCTTGCCTGATAACGGGTTCCGCTGTTGTCCTGATCTTCATGCGCGGCTGTGGCACTCGCCTCATCGGGTTCATCATCCAGTGCTCTCTTCGTGATGGGGGAAAACGTGTTTTCAGGGTGGGGGTTGGCTGCCGTCAGAACTTCAACCGCTAGCCTGTCGGTTGCGGATTTTACGATGACAGGATGGGTAGCGTGGTTTGGCCACAGGTAGGCGATGGCGCTGATGAGTCCGGCGCAAATGAGAACAACGGCCATAATCTGTAAATTTGTTACGGGTTTATCTACCCGCATGCGGACATCATGGTGGGCTGGATGAGGCGGTTGGCGTGGAAGGGATGTTTCTGGGGTATGCCTGACAGGCGATGCGTGAGTTGACGGCGAGGCGGAATGTCTGGGCTTAACCGGTGCGGCGGTTTGCCGCTTTTGGCTGTCAGTTTGAGGTGTGCTGTTTGTAGTGGCCTGTTTGCGAGTAGAGGTGATTTTATCGGCCTTATTATTGTGAAGGTTAAACGGGTGTTGTTTCACCGGCCGGGCGGATGGTCGTGAACAGAAGTCTGCAATGGCGGGTGAAGGGGTAGCCGATGGCGGCGATATAGTGCTGGATTTTATTGCTCTTTTCGCGGGGACGGACTTTTTCTCCAGCACGGTGGCGCTAGCTGCCGCATGTACAGGCGTATCTTCCCCGGGTCGGGGTTTTTCATGAAGCTGTTGAATCCAGGGTTTGAGAAAACCGGCATGGCGGATCATGTGCAGTTTTTCAAATTCGCAGTAGAGATGAATTTTTTCATCGAGCAGCAGGCTGCGGCGAAAGACACCGCCGCTGAGTGAAGGCGAAAGCTGTCCCCAGCCGCGCTCCGGGGTTGAAATGACATCGATGACCTCATCGACCAGAAAGCCGCGAGGCTGGTCCGCGAAGTGGCAGATAATGATCCGCCCGGGCTGTTTGCGGTCCGGTTCTTCGACGCCGAACAGGTGGCGCAGGTCAATCAGGCTGACCAGTTGGCCGTCGTGCCGGAAAATGCCGGGGTGCGAACCGGAGCTGCCGGGAGGGTGGGTCAGCGAGGGGGGCGAAATCAGTGTTGTAACGCAAAGTGTGGGGGCGCAACATAAAACCGGACCTACCCGGAATAGTAACAGAGCATGATTGTCTGCCAGTTGTGCCATTGATTGCGCTTTCCCAGACTCCTGGCGCAATTAGCGGCATTATCAGTTAAATATGAAGGTCAGGGTTCACACTTCAGCGTCTGAGGGCAGCGCATGAAGCGCATTGGTGAGGCGGGCAAACTGTGCCAGACTCAGGCGCTCGGCGCGAATACCCGGATCGATGTCCAGATCGGCGATGGCGTCTGCGCTTAACCATTCCCTGAGGTTGTTACGCAGGGTTTTGCGCCGTTGGGAAAAAGCCTGGGCCACGAGCCGGGCGAGCCGGGCCGGATCCGCGACCTCAACTGGCGGCTGGCGATGCGGGCGCAGGCGAATGATGGCCGAGTCGACGTTGGGAGCGGGGAAAAAGGCGCCGGGGCCTACGCTAAAGAGCATCTCGGATTCACAATAATAAGCCAGCATCACCGTCAGGCGGCCATAATCCTTGTTGCCGGGGTGGGCCACCATGCG
>DRJN01000183.1 GCA_011052165.1 Gammaproteobacteria bacterium | reverse complement strand
GCCTCCTAACCTGGATAAACCACAAGATAAGTACCTTAGAAAACTTGCCGCCTCAAAAAACTATTCTCTTCTCTGCACGACGGAACGGCAGAGCCTTTTCGAGTCTCACCGCCAGAGGTGGTGGTTTACCCAAATTGAATTATTTTCAAGAGGAAAACTACAGACGTTTCAGGAGCTTGCGCCAGGGTTTCAGCGTGTCCGCCTTGCCCACCAGAACAGAGGGAGAATGATCCTGCCAGCGCCATAGTGATTCAACATTAAAGGTGAATTCAAGAATCAGATCCTGGCGTTCCGGCACCGTTAATAAATGCTGATTCAAACTGTCAAGCACCAGGGGGCGGGCATGGCTGCCGGGCATATAAATCAATACCATGTGAGGCTCAATCGTGCCTTGCTGCAAGTCGGCTATTTTACCGTAGGCGAGACGCAGATGGCTGTCGGTAATCCCCAGTTTTCGCAGCGTAAAATACTTGGCAATGGCGACATCTTCACAGTCGCCCCGGCGCTTCTGAAACAATTCAGCGGGGGTTGCCCAGTAATCTTTTCGACCCCACACCGTTTCATCAAGCCCTCGGGGCATATGATTGAAAAAGGTATTGACGGCCACCACTTTTTCCTTTTCTGTGACACCTTGCTGACGCAGTTCCTGCATCAGTTCATGCAAACTGTGTTCGCTCGGTATTCCCCGCAGATCCAAATTCGGCGCGGCCCAAAGCGGGTTACATAGCAGCAGAATAAAGCCCATGGAAAGTCCGAGTATTCTGGTCCATCGTCTTCCTGGGTTACTGTTTTTAATGTGTGTACGCATGGAGAGCAGCCGGTCATGATTTAATTATCATGACGACCCGCACACCTGCGGACTTAATTTACCTCCAGAAAACTGTGACCGTGGTCACGCAATATGCTCGCCTGTATTTCCTGCAGACAGGCGGCGCAAAGACAATCATCATAGCGCAGACGCAGGGCTTCCAGAATGTCACCGGGAAGAGGGGTTTCAGCGCAATGGCAGAGCGTAATCGAGCCGCTCTTGCATTCAAACAGTTGTTGGCAGCGGGGGCACTGTTTGTCTTCGTGCAGCGCCATGGGAATTATGCGCTTCCCGGTTTCAATCCCAGCCCCAGGGGATCATTCGGATCGACATCCGCCATAAAAGGGATCCGCCGATCACTGTGGGTCACCTGGTAAATGGCGCCCATCCAGTTGCCCACCACTTCCACGGCGCTGTCGCGCCAGGTGTTATCCAGCGTGCTGGCTATCAGTCGTTCCGGAAACTCTGGCCCCGTGGCGCCCCGTTTTTTATTGCTCTGAACCGCCAACCGGTATTCCTTGATCACCGCTTTTGCAAACCCGGAAAAATAATTTTCCGGGAAGGGCGGGAAATCCTCGCGTTTGCCGCTGGTGTACAATAGCACTTCACGCTTGAATTCCTTCAGCAGGGAAATGGTATCGTATTCCGGGTGGCCCTGAAAAAACACTACCCGCAGACCATCGGCGCTGGTTGCCAGATGCACGCCCTGCTCCCCTTCGACCAGGACTCGCAGACCGGCTTTATCGAACTGCTCATGCGTCACTGCATTCCAGCGTGAATGCGGTACATCGAAGCGCGTGTTGATGTCGTTGACCAGCGGATGGGACTGGTCCACCACCCGATGAGGAAAGACGCCCCATATTTTCTTTTCCTGTAAAATACGCTTCTGGCCATAGCGAAACTGTAGCATGGCGTGGGTGGCCAGACAGGAACACAGAGTCGAGGTTACGTTTTCCAGCGCCCAGTCTATCACCTCGATCAAGGGTTCCCAGAACGGCTGATTCGCCAATTCCGGTCCGGCCACGTTGGCCCCGGTAACGATCAGGGCATCCAGTCCCTGTTCGCGAATGTGCTCAAACGATTCATAATATTTTTCGATATAAGCCCGCGCATCTTCACTGCGCGGCAGTTGCGGCAGGCTGAAGGGGTGCAAGTAAAACTGGGCGATGGGGTTGCTCTCGCCCACCAGGCGAAAAAACTGGCGCTCGGTGGCGGCCAGCGCGGGATCGGGCATCATGTTGAGCAGGCCGATATGGAGTTCGCGGATATCCTGTTGCAGCGCAAAGTCCGGCGCCAGGACGCGAATGCCCTCCTCCTGCAGTCGCGCAAAGGCAGGCAGGTTGTTATGTGCGACCAGCGGCACCTTACTCCGTTCCCCTGCGTGCAATCGCGGTTTCCAGCAGGCTGAGAAAGTCCTGCTCATCCCGAATCTGTGCGACTTCTTTTGACGTTACGGTATAACCATGCGGCCCGGCGATGGCTTCATAGCGCGGAATGCGCGAATGAAACAGGCGCGGAAAAACCCAGCGGGTAAAATCATCGGGATCCATCTCGGCGGCGAATTGCAGATCGTTCTCCGCCAGATAGATCTGCAATTGCTGCTGCAGGAATTCCGGCCGGTAATAAAGCGGCTTGGGATCGCTCTGCGCACGGTGGATCAGTTTCTGCTCTTCCTCGACATCGGTCACCTGGATATAGAGAATCAGGGTATGTTTCACCAGCAGCTCGATCACACACGCTTCATCCAGCTCACACAGGCTGCCGCCCACATCATTGACAAAATGCGGGTAACCGTAGATCTCCTGTGCCTTGCTAATGAATTTCGGCACGTCCTGCATGGCGGCAATTTCAGCCTCACGATACTGTGCCTGCCGGTAAATAAAATCATCCAGCGCCACGCCGCCTTTTTCCGGATTGCCCAGCTTGCCGACAAAGCTCAGCACCGGCCCCAGATCATGCACCTTGATGTTATTGCGGATGTAAATCCAGTCATTACGCAACAGATCCCGCAGAAAAGGCGTTTGCATGGCCTGCTGCTTGATCAGATCCAGAATCGGCTCATCCAGATAGCGCGTGCCGATACGGTAATCACCCGAGTAATGGAACCAGTTGTGCTGACGCAGCAGGGCGGAGAGGTGGGTTTTACCGACGCCGGACATCCCCAGCAGGGTGATATTCCTGTTTTTCCAGGCGCGAAAGGTATCGGCTGTAAACTTCACGGACGGCTCCAGGATGCGAATGATAAAACGCTCATTATGCAGGATTTGCTCGCCTGGTAACATACTCACAGAGCAAGAGCATCTTTAATCTCTTTGGGTTTAATTCCCCGTGGCTTGCCACGAAAAACAGTAGGATGGATAGAGCGCAGTAGGATGGGTAGAGCGAAGCGCGAAGTCCAGAGGGGAAACCCATCAGTACGTTACAGATTAATATTAATCGTTGCAACAGTATTGGCATGTATTTTATCCCCTCACCCCCACCCTCTCCCAGAGGGAGAGGGGGCTATGGTGCAAATACTGTTGCAACGATTAATATGACGCAAGCAGAAACAAAAAAGGGTCACTGAAAAGTGACCCCTTTTTGTTTGAAAATATAACCGGCTTTATTTTCGAGTGCGCCGTGAAATACCCGCCAGACCAATCAGGGCAGTGCCGAACAGCCAGATAGCGGAAGGAACCGGCACTGGCGATACCCGGTTCAACCGCGCGTAGACGCCCATGTTGAGCGTACCGCCTTCCGCCAGGCTAAAGATCGCTGGGAAATGGCCGCCACCGTCGGCGGAAAAACCCGCTAGCGCCAGTTTATAGTTAATGCCTTTAACATTAAAAGGAACTCCACCCGGCATGCTGACAATTTGCATGGTATCCGGCGTACCTTTTCCGGGGGTATTGTTGACCTTCAGGCCGTAACTGAAATCAGTCTGCTGCACCGGATCACCCATGGCCAGATTCAGCTTCAGATCCACTGTCACGGTTTTACCGACCAGTACGGTGGGGAGGTTGGTATAGCTGAACGATCCCAGCTTGATCAACAAGGGCAAGTCTGTCAGTAAGCCCGCATCACCTTTAGCGCCGTCAAACTGAAAACGGCTGCTGGCCAGGGCATCAACATTGACTCCCCAGCCGAATTCCGCCACGGCGGGCAGACTGGCATTGCCGCCCTGATCATTATTAAAAAGGTAGTGCAAAGACGAAGGATCCGAAAATCCCGGGTTCAAAAATGAACCGCTGACACTATAAGGCATCGCCTGCGACAGATTGATACTCCCTGCCAACAACACCACACTCAGCCCGGCATACTTCATAAACTTCATTTCAAACCCTCAAACTTTTTCTCTACTCTCGAAACGGTTTAACCCGCTTTTTCAACATGATTTGGATCATGCGGCCTGATTAAATTATCTACAATATGAAATAAGGCATAGAGAAAACCACCGTGTGAGGGAAAAAGGCTGAAAAAGTATATAAGTTATTGTTTTTCTTTGCATAATGTTTGTTTTTATATTTGGATGTTATTTTTTAATTTCAACGCCTATTCACTCGAGCAACTGAACGAGCCTGGACTCCGTCAGGATCTCAACCCCGAGTTGCTCGGCTTTTGCGGCCTTGGAACCCGGATTTTCCCCGACGACCACATAATCTGTTTTTTTCGACACACTGCCGCTGACTTTTGCGCCCCGCGCCTGTAACGCCGCCCTGGCCTCATCGCGGCTCATGCGGGTTAATGTGCCCGTGAGAACAAAGGTTTTGCCTTTGAGGGGCAAAGCATCTTCTGGCTTTATTTCTACATGCGGCCAGTGCAGGCCGGCGGCGATCAGCTTTTCAATCACCTCGCGGTTATGCGCCTGGGAGAAAAAGGTGACTATGCTGTGAGCGACCACCGGGCCGACATCAGGGACCGCCTGCAGGCTTTCCTCATCGGTCGCCATCAGCCGTTGCAGTGAACCAAAGTGCTGCGACAGCGTCTGGGCCGTGGTTTCACCGACATTATGAATGCCCAGGGCATAGATGAAGCGCGCCAGCGTTGTGTCCGTGCTTTTCTCCAATGCGGCCAAAATATTGCGCGCGGATTTTTGTGCCATGCGCTCAAGTCCGCATAACTGTGCTTCAGTCAAACTATACAGATCCGCCGGATCATGCACCAGGGCGCTATCCACGAGTTGCTCCACCAGTTTGTCCCCCAGACCTTCAATGTCCATCGCCCGGCGCGAGGCGAAATGCTTGATCATTTCCTTACGCTGGGCTTCACAATACAGCCCCCCGGTGCAGAAGGTTTTTGCATCCCCCTCAAGGCGCTCGGTAGCCGAACCGCATACCGGGCAATGCTCCGGCATTTTAAATTTATGCAGCCTGCCCTGGCGCCGGGATTTGACCACGCTGACGATCTGCGGGATCACATCCCCCGCCCGGCGCACGATCACCGTATCCCCCACGCGCACATCCAGACGATCGATTTCATCCTGGTTATGCAGCGTGGCGTTGCTCACAGTCACACCGCCGACGAACACCGGCTTCAAACGCGCCACCGGCGTCAGCGCGCCAGTGCGCCCCACCTGCACATCAATAGCTTCGACTTCGGTCATTTCCTCCTGCGCCGGGAACTTGTGAGCAATGGCCCAACGCGGCGCGCGCGCCACGAAACCCAGTTGTTCCTGCTGCACCAGAGGGTCTACCTTGTACACCACGCCGTCGATTTCATAGGGCAGTGCTGCGCGTTTATCCTGAATCCGGCGATAGTATTCAAGACAGCCCTGCACACCTTTTACTACTTGCGTTTCAGGGTTGATACGCAAGCCCCAGTCCTGCAGTTTTTTGATAATGGCGCTGTGACGATCCGGCAGTTCACCTTCCACAAGCTCGCCGACACCGTAACTGAAAAAAGAAAGAGGACGGCTTGCGGTAATACGCGGATCAAGCTGGCGCAGGGAACCGGCCGCCGCATTGCGTGGATTAACGAACTCTTTTTCACCTTGTTCCCGCCGGGATTGATTCAGTTTTTCAAAACCGGCCTTGTCCATAATAATTTCGCCGCGCACTTCCAGCACTTTTGGATAATCATGCCCGATTAGGCGCAGAGGAATGGTGTCAATAGTGCGCACATTCAAGGTGACATCCTCGCCCGTTGTCCCATCACCCCGGGTGCCCGCCTGAACCAGAATTCCGTCTTCGTACCGCAGACTGATGGCCAGCCCATCGAGTTTCGGCTCCACCGCATACTCGACCACATCCACGCCGAGACGCTCGCGTGCGCGGCGATCAAAGTCCAGCACTTCTTGCTCACTGAAGGCATTGCCCAGTGACAACATGGGAACCCGGTGTTTGACTTCGGCAAACGTTTCCAGCGGCGTCGCCCCCACCCGCTGGGTGGGGGAATCCGGGGTGATCAGATCAGGATATTGCTGTTCGAGATCCTGCAACTCACGCAACAGGCGATCATAATCACTATCCGTAATCTCCGGATCATCGAGAATATAATACCGGTAATTGTGATAATTGATTTCATCCCGAAGCTGGATGATGCGATCACGGGCTTGTTTATGAGTGGGCATAAAAATCTTTTAAACGTATCGGTGAAAACTCTGATCAACCCCCCCGTTCGTGGTGAGCCTATCCGTTCGTGGTGAGCTTGTCGAACCATGAACGGAGAACACGGTGAAATCATAACGTTACATACCCTTCGACAAGCTCAGGGCGAACGGAGTTAATTCAGAATTTCTCTCCCTTAAATATTAATCGTTGCATAGTAAGCTTGTCCGTTCATGGTGAGCCTATCCGTTCATGGTGAGCTTATCCGTTCATGGTGAGCTTGTCGAACCATGAACGGAGAACACGGTGAAATCATAACGTTACATACCCTTCGACAGGCTCAGGG
>DRJN01000182.1 GCA_011052165.1 Gammaproteobacteria bacterium | reverse complement strand
TCGGCGCCCAGGGCCACGGCCACCGGGAACGGTTCGCCGGGGTGCTGTTTTTGCCAGTCACGAAAATCCAGTGCCCCGCCGCGATGGGCCAGCCAGCGCATAATAACCTTGTTGCGCCCAAGCACCTGTTGGCGGTAAATGCCCAGATTCTGCCGCTCCTTGTGCGGGCCGCGAGTGACGACCAGCGCCCAGGTGATCAGGGGACCGGCATCCCCCGGCCAGCAGGTCTGGATGGGCAACGTGCCCAGATCGACATCCTCGCCCTCGAAGACCACTTCCTGACAAGGCGCCTTTTTCACCACGTTGGGCGACATATTCAGCACCTGCTTGAAAATAGGCAGTTTCTGCCAGGCATCTTTCATACCTTTTGGCGGTTCCGGCTCCTTGAGGTAGGCCAGCAGTTTGCCTACTTCGCGTAAGGCGTCCACCGATTCTTCGCCCATGCCCATGGCGACGCGTTCGGTAGTGCCGAACAGATTCGCCAGCACCGGGACGTCTGAACCACGCGGGTTTTCAAATAGCAGGGCCGGACCGCCAGCGCGCAAGGTTCGGTCACAGATCTCGGTCATTTCCAGAAAAGGATCGACCGGTTGGCTGATCCGTTTGAGTTGCCCCTTTTTTTCCAGCAGGCGAATGAAATCCCGGAGATCGTTGTATTTCATTAAATACGGAATCCGCCGTGACGTTTACGGTTACGATAGTCCATGATAGCGATACCTATGGTGAGACCCGCGATTAAAAACAGCAGCATCACGCCCCAGAACCAACTGGGTAATCCCGGTGGCTCGTCTACACTGGGCAGCTCTTTCCCTTGCAGGTTACGTAAGGCCATATCGATCCGGTTGCGCAGGTTGGCCATTTCTTTTTCTGCGGCGACATAATTTGTTTGTCGGGCGCTGGCGTCTATTTTTGTTTGTCTGGCCGAGCTAAGTTGGCTGATCCTGGCTTTCAGTTTTTCTATTTTTGCTTCTGCCAGCTTGAGTTTCTGCTCATCATCGGCCGCTACCGCCGGCTGCTTGCTTCGAAGTTTTTTCTTCAGATCCTGTATCGAGGTTTTGGCGTTAGAAACCTGATCCTGGCGTACTTGCAGGTCGCGTTCAGTTTTTTTCAACTTCTGTTGCAATGCTGCGAGTGTTTTCTGGGTTTTTTTATCCTGGGCCAGCAAAATATCATATTGCGCGGGCGCCGGTTGTTCGCTCACCAAGAAGGCGGCATCGACCCAGCCCTGGGTACCGTTCGGCAGACGGACTTTTTTAAAACTGTTGTCCTCTGCCAGAACCTCTACCGAAGTTCCACTCGGCACCGATTGCAGCAGCGGACTGTCGTTGCTCGCGCTTTCATGCACGCCCAGTAAAATACGATCCGTTACATACAGGCTATCGGCCCAGAGGGTATGCACAAACAGCATCAGCAATAAAATTGAAATGCCCGTTTTTGGTGTCATTGGTCTTTCCTTGAGTCAGATTTTATTATTCTGCAATTCCGCTGTGACGCAGAAGCGCATCAATGTGCGGCTCTCTGCCGCGGAAGTCCACGAACAGATCCATGGGTTCTTTGGTGCCGCCCTGCTCAAGAATGTTGTGCAGAAATTTGCGGCCGCTGTCAGGATCAAAAATACCCTGTTCTTCGAACAATGAAAAGGCATCCGCCGACAGAACTTCCGCCCACTTGTAACTGTAGTAGCCCGCGGCATAACCACCCGCAAAGATATGTGAAAAACTGTTTTGAAAACGGTTGTAAGGCGCAGGCGGGATGACTGCAACTTCGGCACGCACCTGATCCAGTGTTTTCTGTACCCGCTGTGCTCCGGCTGAAGTGTCCACCGGATCATAATCCAGATACAAATGGAAATCGAACAGGGAAAACTCCAGTTGCCGCACCATCTGCATGCCGGATTGAAAATTCCGTGCTGCATACATTTTATCGAACAAGTCATCGGGCAGGGGGTCGCCGGTTTTGACATGGCCACAGATTAAATCAAGCGCTTCCTTTTCCCAGCACCAGTTTTCCATGAACTGACTGGGCAACTCCACGGCATCCCAGGCCACACCATTGATACCCGAAACGCCAGGATAGTCTACCCGGGTCAGCATATGATGCAGGCCATGACCGAATTCATGAAACAGGGTGATGACTTCATCGTGAGTAAATTGCGCGGGTTCGCCGGCAATAGGGGGCGTCAAATTGCAGGTCAGATAGGCAACCGGTGTTTGCACATGACCATCGGGATAGCGCCTGCGATCAATACAGTCATCCATCCAGGCGCCGCCGCGCTTATTCTCCCGCGCGTAGAGATCCAGATAGAACTGGCCCCGCAGTTCGTTATCTTCATCATAGATATCAAAAAAACGGACATCTTTGTGCCAGGTATCAATACCCTCGACTTCATGAATGGTCAGGCCATAAAGCCGTTTCACCACTTCGAACATGCCGGGGATGACGCGCGTTTCCGGAAAGTACGGTTTCAGTTCTTCCTGGCTGATGTCAAAGGTGTGCTGGCGCAATTTCTCTGAGTAACAGGCGATGTCCCAGGGCTGTAGTTCACTGATGCTGTAATGCTCACGGGCAAAGTCCTGTAGCGCCTGCCATTCTTTTTCCGCCACCGGTTTGGCCCGTTGCGCCAGGTCACGCAGGAAACCGATCACCCGTTGAGGGGAATCGGCCATCTTGGTAACCAGTGAGCGTTCGGCATAGTTCGGGTAGCCCAGTAGTTGAGCTGATTCATGACGCAGGGCGAGAAGCCCCTCCATCACCTCCGCATTGTCCCATTTGCCCGCATCGGGATCGGGGGCCTGAAGCACAAACAGATCCGAGGCGCGGGTCACATAGGCCCGGTGAATTTCCTCACGCAGGGCACGATCATCCGCATAGGTAATCACCGCGTGATAAGAAGGAAAGTCCAGCGTGAACAGCCAGCCGGTTTTTTCTTTCTGCTGCGCCGCCTGCTTCGCCATGGCCCGGGCGAAATCCGGCAGCCCGGCCAGGCGGGATTCCTGCTCAATCAGGAGGCTCCAGGCCTGGGTGGCGTCCAGCACATTTTCTTCGTAACGCGTGGCCAGTTGTGACAGGCGCTGACGAATTTCCCGATAGCGGGTTTTCTTTTCCTCAGACAAATCCACGCCGGAGAGATGAAAGTCGCGCAGGGCATTGTCGATGATTTTCTGCTGCGCCCGATCCAGCTCAGCAAAGCCCGGACTCTCTTTTATGAATTTGTACGCTTCATAGAGCCTGCGATTCTGGCCCATTTCCGTGGCATACTCACTTAGCTTCGGCAGACAAGCATTGTAAGCCTTGCGCAACGCCTTGCTGTTGACCACCGAGTTCATATGGCTCACCGGTGACCACGCCCGACCCAGCCGATCATCCCTGTCTTCCAGCGGCTGAATCAGGTTGTCCCAGCTATAGCAGCCTGCGTAGTCATCGAGACGCTGGTTTACCGTTTCGCGGATTTCGCCCAGCAGAATATCGATAGCGGGTTCGACGTGCCCGGGTTGGATACGGGAAAACGGTGGCAGGCCGGTCATGTCGAGCAGGGGATTAGGCATATTGATCGAAACCTTGCGGGTATTGTTTGTCATAATAAGTTAAGGGGTCTGCCGGCGTCGTGTAGGGCAGTCTACTGCGCCGGTGAGAGAGCCGCTAATTTAACACGATGAATCACAACAGGAAATCGAATGGTCGATAAATCTTTACCTTATGCGGATCTGACGCCGGACGTCATTCTCGATGCCGTGGACGCCCACGATTACCGGGCCAGCGGGAGCTTGCTGGCGCTGAACAGTTATGAAAACCGGGTTTATCAGATTGGCCTTGAGGATGGCGGGTTCATCATTGCCAAATTCTATCGGCCCGGGCGCTGGAAAGATGAGGCGATTGTCGAGGAACATGATTTTAGTCTGGAACTGGCGGCACAGGAAATTCCGGTCGTGCCACCCTTGCCGGACGCCCATCAGCACACCTTGCACAATTATCAGGGTTACCGCTTTGCGCTGTTTCCCCGCCGTGGCGGCCGCTCGCCGGAACTGAGTGATCCGGAACATCTGCGGCAGTTGGGCCGTTTTCTCGGCCGTATCCATGCGCTGGGTAATAGCCGTCGCTTTGCCCATCGTCCGCGCTTGACCACGCAGCGTTTCGGCCGCGAGGCGCTGGACTACCTGCTGACAAATGATTTTATCCCCGCCGAGATCCTGCATAACTACCGGCTGGCCGCAGAGGAGGTGCTGACTCAAATCGAAAACACCTGGGAGGCCCTCGCGCCCCTGCGTGAGCTACGCCTGCACGGCGACTGCCACCCCGGCAATATCCTCTGGACCGATACCGGCCCCCATTTTGTCGATCTGGACGACTGCCTCAGTGGCCCGGCGATCCAGGATCTCTGGATGCTGCTCAGCGGTAACCAGGAACAGATGAGCATCCAGATGCGGCAGATTCTGGAAGGCTATACGACTTTCTTTGATTTTGATCTGCTGGAATTACAGCTTATTGAACCCTTGCGTGCGCTACGCATGTTGCACTACAGCGCCTGGCTGGCGCGGCGCTGGCGCGATCCTGCTTTTCCGTACGCCTTTCCCTGGTTTAACACGCCCCGTTACTGGGAAGAACAGCTTTACAGCCTGCGCGAACAGGCGGAGCGGCTTTCTACACCCGCCATTGATATTCGCTGAAAACACAGGACAACGCGCGGGATCCCGCTCCCCACGAAAAGGCTTCCAGAAACCGCCTGGGTGCCATTTTTAGGCTGATGAGTCATTCGCCGGGACATCGATCCAATCGATCATATAGTCTACAGACTCCTGCTCCTGCAATTCCCAACGGGCAGAATAGGGACTTCTCAGAAGGTCCGGTTCTTTGCTATCTTCCGGCACACCCAGATAAGACCCCCATCCTTCCTCTCCTGATAGAAGAACAGCACTTTCCTCCAGCCAATGAATAATACGCATCCGGCCTTGCGCATCTTCAGTCAGAGCGGTACAGTTTTCTACCCAGTCGCCGGAGTTGGCATAGATGATGCCATCCATATTTTCGATTGCAGCATGGTGGATGTGTCCGCAGACAATGCCGTCGACGCCGCGTTGGCGAGCTTCACGCACCAGCGCCTGTTCAAAGCTGCTGATAAAGTTCACCGCATTTTTGACCTTGTGTTTCAGATAGTGCGAGAGCGACCAATAGGGGAAGCCCAGGCGTCGGCGCAGGTTATTGAAGTGACGGTTCAGCCAGAGCAGAACATCATAGGCCCAGCTGCCAATATGCGCCAGCCACTGGTTGCTGGCCACCACACTGTCAAATTCGTCACCATGAATGAGTAACAAGCGGCGGCCATCGGCGGTTTCATGCACCGCATCCAGTTGGATCTGAATGCCATTAAAATCGCTGCCCGCGTATTTGCGTAACATTTCGTCATGATTTCCGGGGATGTAGATTACCCGGGTACCGGTGCGCGCTTTTTTAAACACCAGTTGCAATAAATCATTATTGCCCTGTGGCCAGTGCCAACCTGAGCGTAGCTTCCAGATATCAATGATATCACCGAGCAGATAGAGGTATTCACATTCGGTATTGCGCAAAAAATCGAGCAAATACTCGGTCTGGGCATCACGTGTACCGAGATGTGTATCGGATATAAAGACTGCACGTTGTTTGAATGATGACATGTTGACAACCCTCTGCCTCTGACACGAGGCCACCTTGCCTGTTTCTTATGACCGCCATGTAACAGATTTATGAATATTTATTGACCGAATTGTCATATGGATGTCTTTATTCGTTCAATAAAGTGTCATTTTCTGCATCTAGACTTACCTTTAGTTTACTCATCATCATGGGGATTGTTTATGAGTCAGATGACACGGGTGACAAACAGCCAACCCTTTAAACTTAACGGCGTTCTGGCCGGAACGCGGGGCTATGGTGTCAGACACCACCTGGGCGGCTTACTTGAAAGTGTGATGGAAAAGGCATGTTATCTTGATCACCTTAACCGTCTCTATGCAGATTTGCCGGAAACCCGGGATGACCGGGATTTCCTCCGGATCGTTCTAGAGCTGTTCAATATTGATTATCACGTGGCGGACCAGGGGCTAACGCGCATTCCGCGTGAAGGCGGCCTGATCATTGTGGCGAACCATCCCTTTGGCGCGATCGAAGGCGTCATCATGGCGGCCATGCTGCGTGGCCTGCGTGATGATGTGAAGATTCTGGCTAATGGTCTGCTTCAGCGTATTCCCGAGATCAGCGATCTGTTTATTGGCGTCGATGTCCTGAACGGCGCGGGCGCAACGCACCGTAATATGTCACCGATGAAAGAAGCCATGCGCTGGGTTGACAGAGGCGGCGTCCTGGTCGTCTTCCCGGCGGGAGAAGTGGCCCACCTGGATCTGCGCCGCCGCACGGTAGCGGATCCGGTCTGGCATTCCAGTATCGGGCGCATCGTCCGCCGCAGCAACGTCCCGGTTCTACCGGTATTCTTTGAGGGCCGTAACGGGGCGATGTTTCAACTTGCCGGCCTGTTGCACCCGCGCCTGCGCACCGCGCTACTGCCGCGTGAGATGATCAATAAAGGCGGTCAAACGCTGGTGGTTCGCGTGGGTGATGTCATTAGCAAAAAACGTCTGACTGGTTTCAACAAAGATGTTACCGCGATAACGGATTACCTGCGTCTGCGTACAGAAATGCTGCATCGCGGCCAGCCTGCGGTCGCCGCCAAAGCAGGGAAAGCCGTAGAGTCCGACATGAACCGGCAACCGGTTGCCGAGCCGGAATCTCTCGACGTCCTGGAGGCTGAGGTTGCCGCATTGCCGAACGAACAATGTCTGGTCGAAAACAACGAGTTTATGGTTTATTACGCCCGCTCCCGGCAGATTCCCCGCTTGCTGAATGAGATTGGCCGCCTGCGTGAAACGACGTTCCGCGCTAACGGTGAAGGCACCGGCAAGTCTCTGGATATTGATCTCTATGACAGCTACTACCTCCATTTGTTTGTCTGGCGCCCGCAAAGCCGTGAGGTGGTCGGCGCCTACCGTCTGGGTGAATCCGACAATATCCTTGCCCGCTTTGGCAAGAAGGGACTCTATAGCCAGTCACTGTTCCGTTACCGGCGGAAACTCCTGAATACCATCAGCCCGGCGCTGGAGTTGGGGCGTTCCTTTGTGCGCCAGGAATATCAGCGCAGTTTTGCGCCACTGATGCTGCTATGGAAAGGCATCGGCCAGTACGTGGCGCGGCACCCGCGTTACCGGATATTGTTCGGGCCGGTCAGTATCAGCAACGATTACCAGAATCACTCCCAACAATTGCTGGTGGAGTTCCTCAAGGTGAATCACTCCCTGCCGGATCTGGGACGTCTGGTGAAACCGCGACGGCCTTTTCGTCAACAAAAAGATCTGAAAAAACTCTGTCAGGATGCCGCACGCCAATCCCGGGATGTGGACGATGTCTCGGAGCTGCTGGCGCAGTTAGAACCGGATGGGAAAGGCGTGCCCATCCTGATCAAGCAATATCTGAAGATGGGCGGCCACCTCCTGGCTTTCAATGTGGACAAAGACTTCAATGACGCCATCGATGGCCTGATCATGGTAGATCTGAGAGACACCGATCCGCGCGTGCTGCGGCGTTATATGGGCAAATCCGCTGAGGCCTTTCTGGTGGAACAAGGCGAAGAAAAACTGCCTGAAGCCTCTTAATCTCTTTGGGTTTAATGCCTGCCCCGCAGCTTGTTGCGGGGGGTTTATTTCCTTCCCTGATTAGCCTTCACCTTCCAGCGTTTCGAGATCACGGCGCTGTTGCGCCTCCGTTTCGCGCATACTGGCCGCATCCCGGGCCAGATACAAATACATCAACGGTACAATGTAGAGGCTGAAAAAGGCGCCGATGCCCAGCCCCGC
>DRJN01000181.1 GCA_011052165.1 Gammaproteobacteria bacterium | reverse complement strand
TTCTCCGCCGGGCGTTTTGTTGGGCACGTCGCTCTCGCTCCTTTGCCCAACCTACAATGTTCCACCAACCATTATGACTCTCGCTCCTTTGCCCAACCTGCAATGTTCCACCAACCCGTAGGTTGGGCAAAGCGCAGCGTGCCCAACAGGTTGCCCGCCAGCACCTACTCAATGGGCGGGTTTACTCATAATCCATGCCCTGGATGATTTCTGGCTCTGTGGCTCCCCAATTTGCTGGGTACCACTCTTTTTGCACGCATTGCCTGAACGAGCTGTATGGCCACTCACCTGGCGACCGGGCATGGCCATGTTTGACGGGGTTGTAATGGATGTAATCCATGTGTCTTCGCCAGTCGTTCTCATCGCGGATGGTGTGCTCCCAAAAACGTCGCTGCCATACGGCTCTTTCCCGTTTGTTTTTTCGCGAAACCGATTGTACCTGTCTGACCCCGACGCACCCGGTGCTGAAATAGCGCTTGATGCGACCCCAGCGGGTTGAGTAGTCCATATCATCGTCCGGCAGCGTCCATATCGTGTGCAAGTGCTCCGGGAGGATGACGATGGCATCGATGGTGAAGGGGTGTTTCTGCTTTTCTCTCTTGAACGCGGTTCGCAAACGGTCGATGTTTTCCGGGATGGATAGCAAAGGTTGGCGCTGGTGGGTGACCAGGGTGAAGAAGTAGCTGCCGCCGGGTTGGTGGGATCTGCGGTATTCCATGACGTCCTTGTCCTCGTATTTTGATTGGGGTTGTTGGGCACGTCGCTCCCGCTCCTTTGCCCAACCTACATGCTACATGCCGCGCGAGCCAAAAACGTAGGTTGGGCAAAGGAGCGGGAGCGACGTGCCCAACATGGGTTTGGCTGCGACTCGTCTTGCCGTCTCCGGCAGTTGTTTCCAAAATGGAACATACTGAATCTTTCTCCAACTCTTTGGTTTCAAATATATTTTTTAGGTGCCTGGTGATTGCCGGGCGCTGTATGCCAAATAGCTTGGCCATGCGCTTTTGGGTCACCAGAAGCTCTCGTCCCGGTAGAGCACATCGACCTTGACCGTACCATCTTCAGTGCCCTAGAGCAGGATCTCGGCATTTTCGGGCAGATTGGCTTCGGTCACTGCGTTATCTCCGGCAGCGCGAATCCCACCTTCGCCAGATTCTCCCGAATCCGCGCATCCAGCCCCTGTTCCATCTGCCCGGCCAGTAGGTTGGGCAAAGCGCAGCGTGCCCAACATCACCGGTGTTTGTTGGGCACGTCGCTCCCACTCCTTTGCCCAACCTACGCCAGGCGTGGTAGGTGTCGGCGATGCAGTCCACCAGTTTTTCGGCCTGCACGAACATATCGCCAGAACCACAGGCCGGGTCGTAGACTCGCCCCTTGTAGGGTTCGAGCATATTCACCAGCACTTTAACAATACTGCCGGGAGTATAGAACTGGCCACCCTTCTTGCCTTCGGCGGCGAATTCACCGAGGAAGTATTCATACCCCCTGCCCAGCACCTCCTGCGCCTGCGATGCGGTATCGTCCAGGCTGGCCTTGTCCAGATTCTGGCAGGCGTACTGTTTGGGTAACACCCCTTTGAGAGTGGCATTCTCTTTTTCAATCGCCTCCATCGCCACGTCCACATCCTTGCCGATCTCCGGCAACTTGGCGCGGGATTGCAGGTAAGACCAGCGGGCATTGGCAGGTACAAAAAAGACCTTCTCCGCCCGGTAGATGAAACCCAGTACTACATGTTTCTATTCCGCTGCATCCATGTTTTTACGCAGCTTGTCTGCACTCTTCCAGAGCATTTTTTCGAGTGGTTAGGCGGATTGTTTTATTCAAATGAAAAAGCCAGACATTAATTTAGTTTTAAAAGCCACCCAGTTCGCCGCCCTAAAGCACTGTGGTACACTGATAATATAGATTAACCATTCGGGACAAAGAGGTCGAAGGGTCGAATCCTCTCACGCTGACCAATGATTTCATCGATCCATCCCGTTACTAATTTTGTCTGTGTTCATTACTCACAAATTAAAGGACAACGATATGAACAGTAAGGATCTTTTCAGTCCCCTCCAGTTGGGTCCCTCGACCCTGACCAACCGCATTGTGATGGCGCCCATGACGCGTAACCGGGCGGCTGAGGGAAATATTCCTCAGGAGATGAACCGGCTTTACTACGAACAACGCGCAAGCGCGGGACTCATCATTACCGAAGGTGCGCAGATTTCCCCCCAGGGAGCAGGTTACCCGTTCACGCCCGGCATCTATAACGATGAACAAATATTGGGCTGGAAAAAAATCACCGCTGCCGTACATCAGAAGGGCGGCCATATTTTTATTCAACTCTGGCATGTCGGCCGTATTTCACATCCTTCCCTGCAACCTGATAACGCTCTGCCTGTCGCTCCCTCCGCTATCAAACCTGACGGTGATGCTTTCACCTATAACGGGCCACAGCCCTTCGTGGAACCTCACGCACTGGAGATCAGTGAAATAAATAACATCGTTGATGACTATCAACAGGCGACCCGGCATGCCCTGAACGCAGGCTTCGATGGCGTCGAAATCCATGCCGCTAACGGCTATCTGATTGATCAATTCCTGCGCAATGGCAGCAATAACCGCACGGACGAGTACGGAGGCCCACCTGAGAATCGCAGTCGTTTTTTGCTTCAAGTGCTTGCGGCGGTAACAAGTGTCTGTGACAGCCAGCGTGTCGGCATTCGCCTGTCCCCGCTCAACAGTTTTAACAGCATGCGTGATTCTGATCCGATGACATTATTCAGCTATGTCGTGCAACAACTCAAGCCGTTGAAACTGGCTTATCTGCACGTCCTGGAAGGTAGCATGTCACCCCTTCCTGAAGGCGATGAAATATTCGATTATAAAAAACTGGCGGCGCTTTACGATGGTATATACATGGCTAACCATGGCTATGACAGGCAAAGCGCCGATGAGGCAATAAAGAGCGGAACGGCTGATCTGGTGTCATTCGGCATACCCTACATCGCCAATCCTGATCTTGTTGAACGGTTTAAAGCCGATGCGCCGCTGAATGCGCCCGATCAGGCCAGTTTTTATGGCGGCGATGAAACGGGCTATACCGATTATCCTTTTCTGTCATCCTGAACGCACGTACTGAGCAGCAGAGATCCCGGGGACAACCCCAGGGATAATGAAAGAAAGTCTGCCGAACTCATTCACGAAGCGATACCTCAATGGGTGCGCTCTGGGTACAGCCCACCTGAACCATGACCGAGGGAACAGGAAAAGCGTCCAGATATTCTTCCGGCAGTCCCAGCAACTGTTGCGAAAAAGCATCCGGTGCGAACAGCATGGGAATGATATTGTTGTAATAAGCGGCATTGGGGGTCATGCGCAGGGTATTCAGTTCACGTTTCAAATAGCCCAGTTCGATGAGTGAATGAATCAAATCGGCAAAAACAACGTTCAGATCTACCCCATACTTGTGAGCAATGGAATCCAGATCAATCTGAGTGAAGCGTAGCTGGCTGGAAACTTCACGAATCAGTTCCATCTCTGCAGAGAGCCGATCAACCGTCACAATCGGCAAACGCCCCTCATCAATGGCCCGGTAATAGGATTTAAGCGCCGGGTAGTTCTGGTAGGGCGTGCGCGGGGTGTAGCCCTGTGCAGCAACGCCAAGTGATATCAGGCTCAGGTTGTCCCAACGGCGCACCTGATGACGATAGGAGGATTTACCGGGTATCGCATAAACATTCTGCAATATCGGACGATAGCCCTTGCGAAACAGAAACTGATCCGCTTCGGAAAATATACGAATCTTGTCCTTATAGGATTCATCCTTCGGCGGCAACCCTATTTTCTTGCTCTTGTTATCCCGCTGTCTGTCCAGCGCATAAATCGACAGACTGGGTACCCCAAGATCATAAAATTTCTGCAAGCTATCCTGTAAGGCATATTCAGATTCATTTTCAAAGCCGTACATGGTATCGACGTTGACATTGCCGATCAGCGCCAGCGCAACGTCCAGTTCCTTCAGCGCCTCATCAACGGAGTAGTGGCGGTTCATGCTCGCCAGCAACTTTTCATCCAGCGTTTGAATGCCGTAACTCAGACGGTTGATACCCAGTGAGGTCAACAGTTCAACTTTACTGCGCGCCAGGGTGCCCGGGGAAGACTCTATACTGATTTCCACATCATCAGCAAGATTGAAATGCTTATTAATGCCTTCAAATAATTTAGCCAGCAAATGATCGTCCAGAAAAGTCGGCGTGCCCCCGCCAAAATATATCGACTCACATTTTTTGTCGTGCATGACCTCGGCGTACATTTTCATTTCCCGAAGCAGATAATCAACATAGTGCTCGGCCTTTTCGATCCCCCGTCCCGGTATGATGGTGTAGTAACAGAAACTGCACAGGCTCTTGCAAAAGGGGCTATGCAGATACAGGCTGAAGGCATCAGGAATAACAGAGGCATGTCTGAACAAATCATTGACCGATGCCGGAGGCTCAGACTTGTTCAGGAGCGGCGGCGGAAAGGTCCAGTCGAAACAGGGATAAAAATCATTCTCGATCATCAGGCTTGTTGATAACCGCTCAGTCAACCCGCCAGGATCCAGCGGCTGCAGCAGCCCCCCTGTTTCCTGGCCAATTTCAGGCATCCGGTTCAGACGCGAACGCTTGTTGAAACTCACACTATAGGATTTCATTCCAACTCCTCCTTGTTGTCACAATTTGTAATAAATACAGGAACATGCTTTTAATAAATGAAGCTAATGCTGACAGGCACTGCTGTCAAGTGCAGGGTTCCAGAAGCACCTTAATTTATTCTGCCATATTGACCCTAAGAAACGCACCGATATTACTTAAAATTTGAGCACAGGAAGGCTACACTCACCAATCCTGCTATGACCGGTTTATATTAATCGTTGCATAAGTATTTGCATGTATTTTATCCCCTCACCCCCACCCTCTCCCAGAGGGAGAGGGGGCTATGGTGCAAATACTTATG
>DRJN01000180.1 GCA_011052165.1 Gammaproteobacteria bacterium | reverse complement strand
TCGTCGCTCTCGCCCATCCATGGGCTTCGCAACATAAGGTCATCCATGACCAAATCCCAGAGGGAGAGGGGGCTATGATGCAAATACTGTTGCACCGATTAATATTGTCCCCATGCATCGAAATCTCCCCTTTGAGGGGGAAGTAGTTGGCAATTTCTATCTTCTGACATCAAGTTGCCCCTGTCCAGGCCGATAAATAAATCCGGGCCAGTTCTGATAACCACTGATAAGCGCTTGAAATGTCTACGGCGAATGGTTATAAAACAGGGCGCATTTCTGCGTTTTGACTTTGCCCGACTGGACAGGCAAAGTCAGATGAATATAAATAAAGGACCCCACAGCTTGCTGCGGGTGTTAAGTTGTGGTTGATGGGTTTCGCTTCGCTCTACCCATCCTACTGTTTTTCGCTGCAAGTAGCGGGGAATTAAAACCAAAGAGATTCAAAAATAGCGAATGATTATGGCGACCCCCGCAACTCAAGCTCATCTTGGCGGTCTGGCCCGGCGCCTGATTGCCGATGGCCTGCTGGATGATGATCAGGCCTTAAAAGCCCAGAAAACGGCTTATAAGGAAAAAATTCCCTTCGTCACCCATCTGGTCAACAAAAAAATCATTAACAGTCGGGCTATCGCCTGCTCAGCGGCGGAAGAATTCGGCGTGCCCCTGTTTGACATTGACAGCATCAGTATCGAGCCGGATACCGTCAAGCTGGTTCAGGAAAACCTGATCCGCAAACACCGCAGCCTGCCCGTTTTCAAGCGCGGCAACCGTCTTTATATTGCGGTTTCTGACCCGACCAACCTGCAGGCTCTGGATGAAATCAAGTTCCACGTCGGCGTCCCAACCGAACCCATCCTGGTGCTGGACGATAAACTCGGACATGCCATCGACAAAATCATGGAGGAATCCGACACCGGTCTTTCCGCACTGGGGGATGCCGATCTTGATAATGTCGAGTTTGTTGATGAAGAAGAAGACAAAAACCCGGTCACCGAATCCGAGGCGGATGACACGCCGGTCGTACGTTTCGTCAACAAGGTGCTGCTCGATGCCATCAATAAGGGCGCATCCGATATTCACTTTGAACCTTATGAGAAATCCTATCGCGTGCGTTTTCGCGTGGATGGAATCCTGAAGGAAGTGGCCGCCCCGCCCATCAATATGGCGCCGCGTCTGTCCGCCCGCCTGAAAGTCATGTCGCGTCTGGATATCTCCGAGCGCCGGGTACCTCAGGATGGCCGTATCAAACTGAATCTGTCAAAAAATCGCGCCATCGATTTTCGTGTCAACACCTGCCCGACCCTGTTCGGGGAAAAAATCGTGCTGCGCATACTGGACCCTAACAGCGCCAAGCTGGGGGTGGATGCGCTGGGCTTTGAACCTGCGCAAAAGGAGCTGTTCCTTGAAGCGCTGTACAAGCCCTATGGTATGTTTCTGGTTACGGGACCCACCGGCAGCGGTAAAACCGTCACGCTCTATACCGGCGTCAATATTTTGAATACGCCGGACAACAATATTTCCACTGCTGAAGATCCGGTGGAAATCAACCTTGCCGGTATCAACCAGGTTAACGTCAACATCAGAGTCGGACTGGATTTCTCCACCGCTATGCGCGCCTTCCTGCGTCAGGATCCGGATATTATTCTGGTCGGTGAAATTCGTGATCGTGAAACCGCTGAGACCGCTGTCAAGGCGGCCCAGACCGGCCATATGGTCCTCTCCACCCTGCATACCAATGATGCCCCTCAAACCCTGACCCGCATGATCAATATGGGGGTACCGCCTTATAATATTGCCTCGGCGGTGAACATCATCATTGCCCAACGTCTGGCGCGGCGTTTATGCAAAGAATGCAAGCAGGAACTCGACATTCCCAAAGAAGCGCTACTGGAAGAAGGTTTCACTGAAAAAGACGTTGCCGGGGGGCTGAAAATCTACGGCGCCAAAGGATGTGATCAGTGTACGGATGGCTATAAAGGACGTGTCGGTATCTATCAGGTGATGCCGCTGTCAGAAGAAATGGAACGCATGATCATGGCGGGCACCAATGCCATTGAACTGGCCGATCAGGCGCAAAAAGAAGGGATCCCGGATTTGCGCCAATCGGGTCTGCTGAAAGTTAAAAACGGCATCACCAGCCTGGATGAAGTCAACCGGATTTCCAAAGAGTGATCAATATTAATCGTGGCAACAGTATTGGCATGTATTTTATCCCCTCACCCCCACCCCTCTCCCAGAGGGAGAGGGGACTATGGTGCAAATACTGGTGCCACGATTAATACGATCTCTGCAGCAAACCGGTAAATTGACAGGAATAAACGCATGGCGGAAAAAGCACTCAAGAAAAGCACCTTTATCTGGGAAGGCAAGGACAGTAAGGGTCATGTTGTCAAAGGCGAAACCAGCAGTCACAATCTGTCTCTGGTTAGGGCCAATCTACGCCGCCAGGGTATTAATCCTACCCGGGTCAAGAAAAAATCAGCGCCCTTGTTTGGCGGCGTCAGGAAAGTCAAAGCGGCTGATATCTCTATTTTCAGCCGCCAGCTGGCCACCATGATGAGTTCGGGGGTACCCCTGGTCCAGGCCTTTGACATTATCGGCCGCGGCCATGAAAACAAAGGCATGCAGGAATTGCTGGCCTCCATTAAAACGGACATCGAAAGCGGCAGCAATCTCTCTGAAGCACTGAAAAAACATCCCTATCAGTTCGATGACCTCTACTGCAACCTGGTGCAGGCCGGTGAACATGCCGGTATTCTGGATGACATCCTCGACAAGGTCGCCCACTACAAGGAAAAAACCGAGGCCATCAAGGGCAAAATCAAAAAAGCGCTATTCTATCCGGCTGCCGTCGTGATCGTCGCCTTTATTATTACCGCTATTCTGATGATATTTGTTATCCCGATGTTCCAGACTCTATTTGCCGGCTTTGGCGCGGATTTGCCGGCCATGACCAAATTTGTGATTGAATTATCCAAGATTTTCCAGGCCTACTGGTGGGCCATTTTCGGCAGTATCGGTCTGGTCGTGTATGGCCTGCTACAGGCCAAGAAACGGTCCAAAGGCTTTAATGTCTTTCTCGACAAAACCCTGTTACATGCGCCGATCATTGGCGCTATTCTGCGCAAGGCAGCGATTGCCCGTTACGCCCGCACCCTCGCCACCATGTTTGCTGCGGGTGTGCCTCTGGTAGAGGCCATGGAGTCTGTGGCCGGTGCCGTGGGTAACGTGGTTTATAGCGATGCCGTCATGCGTATGCGGGATGAGGTCTCGACCGGCACCCAGCTCAATATCGCCATGAAACAGGCTAACCTGTTTCCCAATATGGTGGTACAGATGACCGCCATTGGCGAAGAAGCCGGCTCCATGGATACCATGCTGTCGAAGGTGGCGGACTTCTATGAAGAAGAGGTTGATAACGCTGTGGATGGCCTGAGCAGCCTGCTAGAACCGCTGATCATGTCTATTCTCGGTGTTTTGATAGGCGGGCTGGTGATTGCCATGTATATGCCTATTTTCCAGATGGGTAAGGTGGTCGGCGGAAATTGAATGCTGAACGAACTGTTCCAGCAACATATCGGGTTTTATTATCTCACTACCTTTCTGCTGGGACTGATCGTCGGCAGCTTCCTCAATGTCGTGATTTATCGCCTGCCGATCATGCTCAAGGCAGGGTGGAAATCTGAATGTCAGGCCTTTCTGGCTGAAGAAGAAGGCCGCTCCCTGTCTCAGGACAACAAAGACTCGCCGTTATTTAACCTAAGCACACCCCGTTCCCGCTGCCCAAAATGCGATCATGCCATCCGCGCCTGGGAGAATATTCCCGTCATCAGCTACCTGTTTTTAGGCGGCCGCTGCGCCGAGTGTAAAACAAGCATCTCCCTGCGCTACCCCGCTATTGAACTTTTTGCGGCTATTTTAGCCTTGACCTGCGCCTGGCGCTTTGGAGTTACCGTCAACGCCGCTTTTGCTATTCTCCTGAGCTGGACGCTGATTGCTCTGGCCTTCATCGATCTGGATGAGCAGTATCTGCCGGACTCCATTACTCTGCCCCTGCTCTGGCTGGGCCTGTTACTCAATACCCGGAATTTATTTAGCGATCTGGAATCGGCCGTCATCGGCGCGGCCGCCGGTTATCTGGTCCTCTGGTCCGTCTATATGCTGTTCAAAAAACTCACCGGAAAGGAAGGCATGGGCTTCGGTGATTTCAAACTGCTGGCCATGCTCGGCGCCTGGCTAGGCTGGCAGATGTTGCCTGCTATTATTCTGCTTTCGTCTATGGTCGGCGCCGTTATCGGGATTCTTCTCATCGCCGGTAAGCGGCACCAGCGCGGCATCCCTATTCCTTTCGGCCCTTTTCTCGCCGCCGCAGGCTGGATCGCCCTGCTCTGGGGACATGACCTCAATCATGCCTACCTGCAATGGATCGCGGCCTGACAAATAACGACATGCTTGCGATAGGCTTGACCGGCGGCATCGGCAGCGGCAAAACACAGGTCTCGGATCACTTTGCCGAACTGGGCGTACCCATTATCGACACCGATATTATTGCCCGTGAACGGGTTGCGCCCGGTCAGCCGGCACTGGCAGACATCGCAACAGCCTTTGGCCGGGATATCCTCACCCCCGAGGGTCATCTCAACCGGCGCGCCCTGCGCCAACTCATCTTTGACCAGCCGGACAAACGCCGCCAGCTGGAGGAGATTCTCCACCCGCGTATTCGCGCTGAAGTCAGAAGCCGTCTCCGCACGCTCGCCACACCCTGGTGCATCATCGTCATTCCCCTGTTGCTGGAAAGCACACAACAGGATCTGGTCCAGCGAATTCTGCTGGTCGATGCGCCGGCTGAGCTGCAACTATCCCGGACCATGCTGCGGGATAATGTTGAGGCTGATGAGGTTAGGAAAATCATGGCCAGCCAGGCTTCACGCCAATCCCGGCTTGATCTGGCCGACGATGTCATTGTCAACGAAGGCTCGCTCGAACAACTGTGGCAAGAGGTCGAAAAAATGTATCAGTTTTACAATCACCTTGCCAGCAGTTGCCAAAACCACTGATTTGCACGACAATTCGCTACCCTGTCAGCCTGGATGAACCGGACTCTTTTTAGCGCCCCCTTGAGGGGTTTAGGTGTCGTTACAAAATACCAGTGGAAAATACGATTACATATGAACAACCGCTCAACGAGCGTATGCGTACGTTCATGCGTCTGGAACACCTGTTTCAGCAGACGGCGTACAGTATGCGAGGATTTTCGGTCTGGGACAGCCGCGCAACCATTGCGGGCTTAATCGATATACTGGAAATACTGTCTCGCGGCGATCTGAAAACCGAAATGCTCAAGGAGCTGGATCACCAGCAGGCTGAACTCGCCAATCTAAAAAACAAACACGGGGTCGATCATCAGCAACTGGACGATATCCTCAGCCAGTTGCATCAGGCACAGGCCAGGCTCCATGAGCATACCGAACAACTGGGCCAGTCCCTGCGTAACAATGAACTCCTGAGTGTCCTGCGTCAGCGCAGCAGCATCACCTGTGGATGCTGTAATTTTGATCTGCCCGCCTATCACTTCTGGCTCCAGCAGGTTCCTGAAAAACGGATGGATATGCTGGAACAGTGGTATGAAAGTCTCACTGTCATTTCAACCCCCCTCAACCTGATACTCTCTATTCTGCGTGAAGGCGCCGATCCCCGCCGGATTACGGCGGAACAGGGCTTCTACCAGCAAAGCCCGGACAGCAGCAGCACCACCCAACTGTTGCGCGTCAGCCTGTCTGCAGAAGCCACTTGCTTTCCTGAAATAAGCGCCGGCAAACATCGCTTTACCATCCGCATGCTTGAACCACAGGAAAAAGGCCG
>DRJN01000179.1 GCA_011052165.1 Gammaproteobacteria bacterium | reverse complement strand
TCGAAGCGCGTCCGCGTCGAACGCCACGCCATCGCCGGTATCCTGCGCCAGGATTTCCCGAAACGTCGCAAGCATGGCGTCCGGGCTTGGGTCGCCGAACCCCAGCAGGTCGAGATCGCGCGTGCCGCGGTGCGGATTCTCGAACCAGATCATCAGCAGCATCGCGCCCTTCAGCACGAAGCGCTCGGCATAGCGTGACTGGCTCAGCCGGAAGAGCAGACGCTCGAGCGCAAAGCGGGTGAGTACCAAATCGAAACTCTGGCCGTTTGCCCTGGAAAGGCCCAACAGGCGGGCGCGCACCGAGGCGCCGATGTTCTTGATTTTCTTAGCCATTGGTGGTCAGCGCCTCGAGATAGGGTCGGATCACGGTGGAAACCCCTCCGTGCTCCGCCTGACGGGCGATCTCGGCCGGCGTGGCCTTGCGCTGACGGAGCGCCTCCTGAAGCCCCTCGACGGCGACCGACAGACCGACCTTGCTCCGGTGTCGGAAGCAATCCGCGACGGTCTTGGCGACGCCGAAGACCTTCACGGGAACCCCTTCAATCACGTGGGTCTCGACGCTCTCAGCGAGCAGACCTTCGGTGAAGCGAATGACGCGAATGGGCATGCTGTCGGGTTTCGGAGCCCAGTCCTTCTTGCCAATGGCCAGCCATATTTTCTTCGGAAGCTGATCGGTGAGGCCATGAAATGCGAGAGCCGAGACGAGGCAAACGATGCCCTTGGGTAGGCGCTTGGCTACCTCCGCAAGGCTGTGCGCCGCATCCAGCGGGGCATTGGGAAGCTGATAGAGCCCCCGTGCGAGTCGCATGACCTCGCCCGCCCGCTCCATGCGGCTGACCGTTGCGGCAGTGACGCCGGCACTGCGTAGTTCCACCAGACGCACAATTCCGCGCGCCTCGAGAAGGGTGTGGGCGATCTGTCGCTGGGAACGGAGTTGAGGCACTGATACAAATGCTCGCAGCATAGAGTCTACAGTCCGAGGATTTGTATCACAAAGAGACGCCGAGAGATAGGTGGAACCGACCGGGTTGAGACGGAGAGTGCGGACCGGTTATCCGTATAGCCCTCAAGGGTCGGGCTCGGCCGTTGTTAGGAAAACCGTAGTCTGTCCCCTATTCCTCCGTCAGCCAACAGCGAAACGTTGTTGGCCGGGCGGGCGCGATCGCCGATGCACGGGTCGTCGGCCGGGTGGGCGTGATCGCTGATATGCGGGTCGCTGGCCAGCGGGTGCGATTGCCGATATGCGGGTAGGGCGGGGCTCGCCCCGCCGGCGACGGCGGATGGTTCCGCAACGTCCGGTGGCCCTTCTCCAGTCTCGGTGCCGTTAGCCCTCAACCTGAGTGGTCCGACGCGGGCCTCGAAGAGGGCGGGCGAGGGAGGGTAGGAGAATGAGACTCATTTGTCACCGACCCCGGGTGGGGTGGAGTGCCGGGAAAACCGTGGTCTGTCCCCGATTCCCCGATTTCCCGCTCTTGCGACGTCGCGGCCGAGGGTCTGCAGGCTTTGGCGTTGAGCGCGGCAAGTTCCTCATTTGATAATGTATGAATTCCTGATCTATTGGGCTTTAATTCGTTGACTATTCTATGCAACCCATAGCAAACGCTCAGCTTGTCCCAACAAATAGCAAAGTATATGAGCTGGCACTTTGATGAATCGGGTCTGCAGCCCTTCAAATTGCATTACGCTAAAATCACGATCACGCTTGGTCACCATGTAAGCCTGCCGAGGGTTCTCTGCGCGACAGTAAGTGACCAATCCATCCGACTGACCCAGGCTTGGCTTTTCCTTGTACTTGATCTCGAAGGGAAGAAGGTAGGCCGGACTACGGACAATAATGTCCACTTCCTTCCCTGAAGCCGACTCTCTCCAGTAAACAATTTCCGGTGTGTCGCGGTAATAGTAGGCATAAAGATGACGCAGCACCGTGGTCTCAACAATCAGACCCATTTCATCCGGATTGTTGAAAATTTCTTCTCCCTTCAGCAAGATGGCATTTCTTAATGCAGCATCGACCAAGTAATACTTGTTTCTCGCCTTGAGCACCTTTTTGCCACCCAGTGCCGCCGGCGGCAGGCGGTAAATCAGGTTTGCTTGTTCCAGCAAGGCGAGGTGATTGGCAACCGTACTGGTCGAGGTTTCCAATGCTCTGGCGCAAGTATTGTGCGCCAGAATTCCACCACTGTGCAGACAGAGATAGATAAACAGCTTTTCCAGGTCATTGACGTTGCGCACCCCGAACAGTGCGGTCATGTCACGCTTAAGCACACGCTCCACCACATCCTCACGCAAAAGCCGCTGACAAAGGCCTATGTTTTCCTGCCGCGCAGTCTCCGGAAAGCCACCTACAAGCAGGTAGCGCTGAAACAGGAGTTGCAGGGGGCGCATCTGTGTAGCCAGTGCGATCAGTTGGGCCTTGGTCATGTTGCCCAACTCGCTAAGACGCTGATTCTCCGGAATGACCGGGGCAGCCTCTCCACGGATGTGCACAAATTCATAAAACGAGAGGGTTGGCACGGGAACTGTGATCCAGCGGCCCACACCGCTTTCCGCCAGACGTTCGCGATGTTCCACACTAGCCGATCCCGTTGCCAGAATTCGGTAATGGGGTTGGTGGTCTACCAGCAGCTTGATTTCCGTCTCCCACCCCCGGGAATACTGGATTTCATCCAGTAACAGCACCACGGGCTGCCCTTCCGGGAACACGGATTCGTGGTAGAGCGCAAGGATGTCACGCAATGGCAGCAGTTTCAGCAGCGGGTGATCGAGACTCAGATACAGGACACTCTTTGGATCCTGTCCATCCCGGATCAGGCCATCGGCAATTTGTTGGAGAATGGTGGTCTTACCGACACGCCGGGGGCCAGAAAGCAGTATGGCACGTCGCAGGGAGGCATCCTTCAGATAGATTCGGCTGGCCTCAAAGGCCAGCCGCCTGAATTTAGGCACAGTACAGGGCTTATCGCTCCACCAGGGATTAAACCCCTGCAGAACGGGAATGATTTCCAATCGGTCGAAGAAATCCTTCAATTGAGGATGTACCTCATATTTTTATACTAATAAACATAAAGTATACTTAGTATTTCTGAGGAGTAAAGTCCTTAATTACAGTTATTCTGACAATGACATCCACCCACTCCACAGCCAGGATGCTGCTGTCGATAATCAATATAACTAACTGATTTCAGCGAGATATTTTGGAACAAAATTCTCGTTCAGAGCCCCTTGGAGCATAGCCCCGAGGGAACCAGGGAACCGTAGGGAACCGGGGAACCGGGGACAGACCACGGTTTCTGGCCCTTAATCGGTCGTCCGCCGCGGCCGCCCCGACTTTCCAGGAGTGACACGTCGCCCAAGCATGCACGCCACATCTTCTTCGAAGCGGCCGTTTCCGAGAACATAATTGCCGTTGGTGGCCCGATCAACGTTGGCTTCATGTGGACGCGAAACAGGGCTCGGTAGGCTCGCCGGCGATCATTGGGATGGCGATCCAGGATGTGTGTTCACCGTGTGTCGTAATGAGGACATCTTTTGCTCCCTGGGCATTGGCACGGAAGCTGGACCAGGGATAGCCCGCCAAGCTATCCTGACTAAAGGTCTAAAATCGTAGTCTGTCCCCTATAAACTCTTTTTGTCACCGACCCTGGGTGGTGTGTGTGGGGCCGCGCCCTACGGACCCCCCCGGTGTTGAGTGTTGAGGGTACACCGGTAGGGCGGGGCTCGCCCCGCCGACGACGCCGGATATTCCCAACGCCGCGGCGCGCGTTACAACCCCAGCTTCTTCTCCAGGATGCGCGTATCCTCCATTACTCTCGCCGCCGCATACTCCGCCGCACCGTCCCTCTTCCGCCCCCTTGTGAGCCGCACCATCGCCATCTGACCGTCGCGCGAGCGCTCGGATACTTTCCCCGGTCCCGGTGCCGTCAGCCATAAACCTGAGTGGTCCGACGCGGGCCTCGAAGAGGGCGGGCGAGGGAGGGTAGGAGAATGAGACGCATTGGTCACCGACCCGGGTGGGGTGCCGGGAAAACCGTGGTCTGTCCCCTATTTCCCCGAGCCGTTCCCCGTAGCCTGGATGCAGCGAAGCGAAATCCAGGAATGGCATACTGCTTCCCCCCGGATTTCAAGTACTCTGACCCCTTGAACGAATGCCCATAGGTCAAGCCTGACCCCGGCGGGCTGCGTCGCCGAGAATCGAGGTCGGCTGCATTCGCTTTGTCATGCTTGATTTAATTCCTTAACGATATGTTTGGCAAGATACTCCTTAATTTCGCGATGCCGCGGTATCGGCTGAGAAACCTTTGTCTCCGGGTTCTGATACCAATCATGCTTCCCTCCATGGCGAAGAAGAACACATCCCATTTTCTCTAACCGTGAAATCAAATCTCTTCTCTTCATGCCACAATTAACTCTGCATGATGCCTCACGGCTGGAATATGACCACTGGTGAGTTCCTTATAAATATCAATTAGATTTTCTTGTAATTCATCCACTGTTTCTCCTTGCGTCATGTAATCGGGATATTCATCAAGATATCCTAGCCACATGTCTTCATCTTTCCAGTATGTATAATCCAATGGTGTCTTGTTCATCGATTTATCTCCAGTCCGTAGCAAGGTGGACCTCTGAGTCAAGACAAAAACGCGCCGGGTTTAAGCTGTACATTCCCCTTCACACGCAACGGGTCGGCGCTGCTCCGGTGTTGGCGTGGTCTCTGGCGTTTCATTCTTGCCAAACCTGTCCACGATCACCGCGCCACCCGGGATTGTCCCATCCGCCGTTGAGCTTCGGGAGGTGGCAGACTTCAGTGGAATACGCAGGCGGACTCCATGATTATGGATTCTAGGCGACTCTCGCGGTTTCGGTAACCCCTGGTGAGCGGGTATCCAGGGCGGCCCCGATTACCTGGGACGGGACACATCGCCGGGTACCACCTCGGAGATGCATTCCCCGCAGCACGCCAGCTCACTTGGATTGGCGCCTCCCGCCATTTTTTCTTGGTACCGCTTTGCCAACTATGCGCGGTTCTTGGTAGCCATCTACGGTTGTAGATGGCTGCCCAAACCCGCGCATAGATGGCGCACGCCCTTGATCGAGTAGGATTGCTGGCTAGAGGTCAATCAAGTTTGTTACAAAGCAATTTTTTTCAATTTGTTCCACCGTGTTGCTGCTAGTAATTATTTTGATGGTTTTTATATTGTTTTCACCAATAATAGATTTTAACTTTGCAATGTTTTTTGGCATGGTGCCACTTTGCAGCTTCCATTTTGATTCATATAAATAAACGTCAGTTCCTGACGGGACAATAAAATCAATCTCATTTCCATGATTATCTCTAAAATAATATAAATTTATGGGTAGGCCTTTATTGCAAAAATTTCTAATGAGCTGACCGAGCACAAGAGTTTCAAAGTAGCTACCTAATAGTGAGCTGTTTTCTAATACATTGATATCGTGTAATCCGCTAAGAAAGCATAAAAGTCCTGTATCGAGAAAATACAATTTGGGAGATTTTACCAATCTTTTTCCGTAGTTATTATAAAAAGGTTTCAGCAGGTAAATAACATTGCTTGCTTCGAGAATGGATATCCAGCTTTTAATAGCGTGCGAACTCACTCCCACATCACTGGCTAGCGAATTCATGGACAATATCTGACCAGACTTCAGGGCTAATAATCGTAGAAATTTGTCAAATACCGAAAGATCTTTAATGTTAACAAGCTGCCTGACATCTCTTTCAAGGTATGTTGCGAGGTAGTCCGCATAAAATCTTTCTGGTTTAAGATTGTAGGCGTGGATCTCCGGGTAACCGCCCTGAATCATCCATTGCAAGATATGCTGGGTGGATAAACTGGGCGAGTAGTGATGATAAATTTCACGAACTGAGAGTGAGTGGCACTCAAATATGGAAATTCTTCCTGACAGGCTTTCGCTAACGCCTTTCATGAGGGAGAATTTCTGTGAGCCGGTTAATAAGTAACGGCCAAAATGGCTTCTGTCTTTGTCTATTTCAACTTTAAGAAAGCGGAACAGCTCTGGTGCATACTGAATTTCATCAATAATGATGGGGGGAGTATTTTTTTCTAAAAAATAGCTGCCATTTTCCCTGGCTTCGGAGGCCAGGTTAGGTAAATCAAGGCTGACATAGCGGTAATCGGGGAAAAGCCTTGCTAATAATGAGGATTTACCTGTTTGTCGTGCCCCAGTGAGAAGTACACAGGGTCTTGTTTTTATATCCTCTTGAATATATTGGCTAATTTCTCTGTTTATCCACATAAGGTACAATATTGAACTTGAAGTTCAAAAATGTCAATTACTGATTATGCAATTGACCAGAGCAAGAAAAAAAGGGGACAGATTTATTTGTTCTTGCATCGATCCCCGCTCAGTGGATCGCCTGTGTCGGGGAAAATAAATGTCCCCTTTCCCCCCTTGACGAACCGGCCATACATGCGGACTTCATATAGGCATCAATTACGGGCTTGATAGAATGTAATATATTGAATATTATTCTGATATGAATAATCGTAAAGCGGACATAGAAGCGGACATTAAAGAGGTCCCTGACGGGGGTGAACTGCCGTCAATGATGGAGCCGATGCTGATCTCTGAGAGATCGGAACACCGGGGAGCCTTCACCGATCTCGCGCTCGATTTGGCGGCACATTCGGCGGGGTTTCGCCGTAGCCTGCCGGAGGGGGTTCTCACGGCCCTGGCCAACCTGGTCCGGGCAATGAACTGCTATTACAGCAACCTGATCGAGGGGCATGACACTCACCCTATCGATATCGAGCGGGCACTCCAGAACGACTACAGCGAAAATACGGAAAAGCGCAATCTGCAACTCGAAGCGAAGGCACATATTGCCGTCCAGCAATGGATTGACGAGGGCGACTTACATGGCAGGGCGACTTCCTCGGAAGGGATTTGTGAAATTCACAGGCGCTTCGGCGGGTTATTGCCGGATGATCTGCTGTGGATTGAATACCCTGATACGGACGAACGCGTACGACTCATACCCGGTGAACTACGCAAGCGTCATGTGAAGGTCGGCCGGCATATACCGATCAGCCCCGGCGCATTGCCACGTTTTCTTGAACGATTCGAACGCGTCTACAGCGGGCTTGGCAAGTCTGAAACGATCATCACTGCTGCTGCGGCTCATCACAGGCTATTATGGATTCACCCGTTCCTTGACGGCAATGGACGTGTGGCGCGATTGATGTCTTACGCTATGCTGCTGGAAGCACTGGATACCGGCGGTGTCTGGTCGATTGCACGTGGCCTGGCTCGTAATGTTCGATCTTACAAAAGCCATTTGGCAGCATGTGATTTGTCTCGGCGCAACGATCTCGATGGTCGGGGAAATCTGAGCGAAGAAGATCTCGCGTCCTTTACGCATTTCTTTCTGGAGACCTGCCTCGATCAAGTCAAATTTATGGAAGATTTGGTACAGCCAGACCGCTTGCGAAATCGCATCTTGCTCTGGGTGGAAGAAGAAGTGCGCGCCGGTGCACTTCCTCCTAAGTCCGGAAATATTCTCGAAGCGATCCTGTATAGAGGAGAACTGCCGCGCGGTGATGTTGCCGGTATTCTGGGCACAGGCGATCGACAAGCTCGACGCATTGTTGCAGCGTTGAGTGAGGGCGGCGTTGTCGTATCGACAAGCACCCGTGCGCCACTGCGCCTTGCTTTCCCGGCCAAGCTGGCACCACGCTGGATGCCGGGTTTGTTTCCGGAAAAAACATAGCAGAAAAGGGGACAGATTTATTTGTTCTTGCATCGATCCCCGCTCAGTGGATCGCATGTGTCGGGGAAAATAAATCTGTCCCCTTTTCTCCTGAAAGAACGGAAAGAGATCGCGATGAAACTACTGGTCGTCGGCGGCGGCGGGCGCGAACACGCCCTCGCTTGGTGCTTGGCGCGTTCGCCGCGCGTCGCAGAGGTGCTCGTTGCGCCCGGTAACGCGGGCACCGCACACGAGCCGAAGGTGCGCAACGCCGCAGTGGCGGCCGAGGATGTCGGCGGCCTCCTGCGCCTGGCGCAGGCCGAGGGGATGGACCTCACGGTGGTCGGGCCCGAGGCGCCGCTGGTCGCGGGCATCGTCGACGCCTTTG
>DRJN01000178.1 GCA_011052165.1 Gammaproteobacteria bacterium | reverse complement strand
GGGCTCGTGGTCATGGCAGGATTCATGCGCATCCTAAGTGCGAACTTTGTGCGCCACTATGCAAGTCGATTGATCAACATCCACCCCTCCTTGCTGCCCAACCTGCGTGGCTTAAATACCCATGCCCGGGCACTGGCCGCCGGGGTTGAACGACACGGCGCTAGCGTACACTTTGTCACCGAAGACCTCGATGCCGGGCCCATCATCGTTCAGGCAATAGTACCGGTGTTAAAAGACGACACCCCGGAGTCTCTGGCGCAGCGTGTCCTGAAACAGGAGCACCGCATCTACCCCCTGGCCATCTCCTGGTTTGCCCAAGGCAAACTACAGATCCACGGAGACCAGGTACTGCTCGATGGCAAACAACAGCCCGAACAGGGGCTGGGTGCAGCCAAAAAAAAGGCCGATTCACCCCAGCCACTATCATCATGAACTTTACATCTGCCAATCTGCTCGCCGTTTTGGCCTTGCTGACAATCCCGATCCCAGCACCCACCCTGGCCCAGGGCCTACCGGACCACCTCGAACTCCGTTATAGCTGGCACTACGGCAACATTAAACTGGGGGCCACCAAAAAGGAACTCAAGCTAAAATCTGACCGCTATATCCTCACTTCCCATACCCAGGCTGAGGGTCTGGGCAAACTCATTGACAATGGTTTGCTACAAGAGCGTGGCGAATTCAAGGTTGATGGCCAAACCGTGGTTCCGCTTCGTTATGAGCAAGCCCGCACTGGCAAAAAGGCTTACCAACGACAAGTCACCTTCGACTGGCAAGACAACACCCTGGTCTACGGTAATGGCCACAAGGAAAAGCTCCCCAAGGGCACTCAAGATTCAGGTTCGTTGTTTTTCGCCTTGATGCTCCAGTCCGGGGAGGAACTGGACAACAAGACAGTCCACGTCACCAACGGCCGTAGGCTCAGTCATTACCGCTACACCCTGGAGGGCACCGAACCACTGCACACCCCCATCGGCACCCTCAACACCCGCCGCATCATGCGTAGCAAACCTGGAAGAAAGGAAACGGTCACCGTATGGTTGGCCACCGATAGACATAACCTGCCCGTCAAGATTGTAAAACAACGCGAAGGCCGACCGGCCACCATTCTGCTGATTGAGTCTGTGGTGGGGCTGTAATAAATCCCGCCGTCAAGGCAGACGATTTTTCATGGTGAACGTTATTATCGGACATTTCCCGATGCGCTGTCTGAGGCCCATAGACGATTTCACAGCATCATCCATGCCTGTTGGGAAATCATTATCATTTGTTACTGGAAACACCCCATGCCAACCTGGAGTTTATTACGCATCAGGTCAGGAAAAGACAGGGCAGGGGGGGTTACTCGCACAGTTGATACAGTGGTGGAAAGTATTATGCAGCAAGCGCTTTGACCCCTTTTACTTTCTGTTCATCAGGGCCGTGATATCTCACCTATACTGCTACGGCAAATAGCCAAGGATATCGGTCTGACGCTGACCGAGTTTGTTAGGCCACAAATAAGGGGGCAGTAGTGGCTTGCCGTAAAGGACCTCAGCGTGTCAGATGCCTTAGGTGCTGAGCAGAAGCTGAGTTGAGCATCCTGCTCCCATAATCCCAAAATTGGATCTCAGAGTAGGGCTTTTAAAAGGAAAAGGAAAAGGAAAAGGAAAAAGACAAGACCTGACCCTATTTTCTAAAAACCAAATCGCGCGGGAAAGGCAAAAGACAAGACCTGTTTTTTCATGTTAAACAAGCAGATCGTCAAGTATTATGAAGCAAGCGACTTGACCCCCTATTTTGACCCCCTATTCTCTGGCTGCGGGAATCCCTCGGCTTCGGCAGCGGCACAAGGCGTAGACCGTGCTCGTTAGGCGATATCGGGGACGGGAACGTATTCGACGGGGAGTTGAGCGTTCACTGGCCAATCGGGGGTCCCTTCATTGGGCGGACTTCTTTCGGTGGGGCGGGGATTCCAAAGCTTGAGATGCTGCAGAATCTGCCGGATAACACTGCCGTCGTTAATGATCGCAATCACCCGTATTTTGTTGCCACACCGGACAGCTCTAAAATAGGGCCGCCACAACCGGAAAAATGAGAAACGCCGCCCGCTGGCCGCACGAGATCGCCAGCCGCGGCAGTGAACTTGTTATTCCTGATATGCTTGATGGTTCTTGTAGCTTTCGAACTCTGCCCGGTATGCGGCCAGCCTCTTCTCAAACCTTTGTCGAGACAGTTCAGTCGGGTTCTTGCGCCTGGAATTCGTGTAACGTTCACGTAGCCTCTCAATGGCCTGCTGCTGCCACTTGACCACATTCGAGAAATCACCCGCACGCGCGTGAGCGGCGGCCATTGTGCGCAGATGGAATGACGATGCGGGCATCTTCTTATTGCGCAGTTTCTCCGCCTTTTGGGCGTACTTCATCGCCTTGTCACCGTTCTGGTAGGCGGGATCCGAGGATGTTGCGAAGAGCCAAGCCAGTGCGCGAAGCGAAACCGAACTATTTTTCAACGCCAGCGCCTTCTCCAGGTCCTTCAGCGCAGCCGCATACTGCTTCTTCCCTCGATAACACGTGGCGCGCTGCCGGTAAACAGAGGCGTACTCCGGATCGGCCCTCACTGCCTTGGATGCCTGATCAATACACTGATCGTACTGTTCTTCTATATAGAGCCGCCTCGCCTTTTTCCAAAAAATACGTGCCCGGGCCCGCGGGTCCTCGGCGGTTAGCAATACTTCCTTGACTCCCTCTATCCTCCTTACATAGGACAGCACCTTTCTGATGGCGTTAGTACTCCGCCTAGCATGTTCGCCAAGCCCTGCAAGCAATATGCCTTCAATTTTATCAACATCGACTCCCACATGGATCGTCTGCCTGAGCTCGCGACTCCCTTCATACATCTCAATCGTGACATACCCGTTCTTTTCCTCTACTACCCGGAGCTTGATGCCTTCTTTTTTAAGGAACGGATTACCGTCAAGCTCTTTCTGGATTTCTTCCTTCAGCCCGCCGAAGAGTGCCCAGGTTTCCTGGCCCGCCCCAGCCGTGGCCAGCATGAAGGCGAAAAACACAAGGAAGGTGCGTATGTTGCCGGTTTTCATGGCTTCCTCCATTTTTTTGTATCAGTCTTCTTAAGCCTTTCAGCTTGCAGCAATCACGGGGGCGGAATTATTTTTCATTATTTACTGAATCTTGTGATGCTGTGAGATCCTTCTGCTCACGAGCTTTCTCAGCACAGGCCGGGGTTTCCACGATTATTGTGGTAAAGAAAAGAAATGAGGGATAAGAAATCCCATTTAACATAACAGCCGTTATGGCATGCGTCCTGGCCCTCATACTGGCAATCCAAACCGGGTGTCTTCGTTATAGTGGTCTTTCAGGTAATCCATCGCCTTTTGCCGAGTGCGTTTTCGTTGAGGCCATTGCTAATCACTGTCATACCCTCCCGAAACCTCATGGTCAGTCATCTTGTGATCGGCAATTTCGAGCACAGCGCGCGCTCAGCGCATAACGGGCGACACCCGGGGCTGCAAAAGTATAAGAAGGATAAAAGCCCTTTCCCCTAAAGTCCACAGTGATTGAACAGCCGATTAGCTCTCTTTTCGCCTGATCGCTGCGAAAACCTACTGCATTGAGCCGCCACCGCTAGAATACCCCCTGCTTTCGGTCCAAGGTAAAATAGTGAGAAAAGGGGACGGAGGGATTAAATTTTGAGCAACCGAGGGAATCGGTTATTCTGTTGCTTTACCAAGGCTACGTAAACAAAGGTGGCCACAGAAGGGTAAAGAAGGATTGCCTAATATTTAATCCCTCCGTCCCCTTTTCGCTGTAAGATGCCTTAGGTGCTGAGCAGAAGCTGAGTTGAGCATGCTGCTCCCATAATCCCAAAATTGGATCTCAGAGTAGGGCTTTTAAAAGGAAAAGGC
>DRJN01000177.1 GCA_011052165.1 Gammaproteobacteria bacterium | reverse complement strand
CGTCTTAGCATTGACCTGGATGCTGCACTGCGCCGCATCAATCTTTTCAACACGCCCCTGGATTAGCTCAACACCGAGCTGCACCAGTTTTGTTCGAGGTCGGGTGATCGTTTCAACGCGGCGCATCCCAACCATTACCCAGGGGAGCGAAGGTGAAAAGGCATGCATGGTCTCGCGCTCAACCAGTATGACGCGATGTTCACGCGGCAGTTGTTTGCGCAATTGTGTTGCGGTGACGATACCACCGATGCCGCCACCCAGCACGAGTACCGTTTTTGCGTGACTCATATTTAAAATCCTGAATTTGTGATCCTGTCAACCTGCCATGGTGGCCGTCATATCCCATTGCCGGAGCCGTTCCACTCATGGCGTCTCTGCGAGTTCGTCGCAGACGATAGTGGGCACACGATACTTTCAGCAACCGATAAAAGTGTTCAATTGAATTATAGAATAGCCGAATGGCTCATGATGTCAAGCGAAAATTTCAAGGGAAACTGAGGGCCATATGCCCGCAAAAACAAGACATAATTCGAGCAATACATCTATTGCTGCTTTAATACTATTCCTGCCAAGTTTATTGTAGTGTCCTTTTGCTGGATAATATCCGGCAGACTCCCCAAAAAACGCAGGAATATTATGGCTGCAAAAAAAAATACCCGAAAGCGAAGCGCCAGGAAACAAACGACACCCTCTCTCCAGGGCTGGCGCACCAGTGACCAGGACGAAATCGAACGTCGCCGCCAACGTGGTAGCATTGAGTCCTGGCGCATTGAAAGAGTGGCCGGTGAAGATCCGTTTTACGCTGACTACCGGGTTCGCTCTGGCAGCGGTGGCTGTTATGAAGTCGAGATCCGCTCGCTTGCCGAACCGATCAATGCCTGTGACTGCCCTGATCACGCCGTCAACCGTCTGGGTACCTGTAAACATGTGGAAGCGGTATTGCACAAAGTGGCAAAGGGCAGAAAACGCCTTTTCCAGGCGGCTGCAACGGACGGCAGTCCTCACGTAGAGATTTTTATCGACCGGCGCGATGAGAAGATAAAAATACTCTGGCCGCAGCGCAGCCGCCCCCGTTCCAGACTCCGCGATTTGCTGGAGTCCTTTTTCTCGGCTGATGGCTCATTGCTCAACGAGCCTACTGCCGCTTTTCCAGTGTTGTGCCGTAAAATCGCCGATGCTCCCAAAGTATTGCGGGATAAGATAAGAACCTCGCAACAGATCGGGCCATGGCTGGAACGGGTTACGCATTTGAGCGAACGGGACAAGGCACGTCAGGTTTTTGACCAGGATGTCGCCGCTGCCAAGCGCAGCCTGGATGTGGTCAACATCCCACTCTACCCCTACCAGCAACAGGGCATGCGCCACCTCGCTTTCACCGAGCGTGCCCTGTTAGCCGATGAGATGGGCCTCGGCAAGACGGTCCAGGCAATTGCCGCCAGCGAATTGTTACGCCGTTTGCGTGGTGTACAGCGAGTATTGGTTATAAGCCCCGCCTCCCTCAAGGCGGAATGGGAAGAACAGATCGAAAAGTTCTCCAGCCTCCGCTCGCTGATCATTCATGGGCCGCGTGCCGCGCGTCTAAAACAGTACCGCCAGGAGAGTTTTTTTTATCTCTGTAACTATGAACAGATCATGCCCGATGCCGAGGAGATCCAGTCGCTGCTGGCGCCCGACATCATCATCCTCGACGAAGCACAGCGCATCAAGAACTGGCAGACCAAGACCGCCAACGCCGTCAAACGGCTCAAGAGCCGCTATGCCTTTGTGCTTACCGGCACACCGCTGGAAAATCGTATCGACGAAATTTACTCTATCGTCCAGTTCCTCGATCCACATCTGTTCGGTCCGCTGTTTCGTTTCAACCGTGATTTCTATGAATTGGATGAAAAAGGCCAGCCCTGTGGCTATAAAAATCTCGATAAACTGCATCGCCGTCTGCGGCCGGTGATGTTACGACGGCGCAAAGAAGAGGTCGAAGGCGATCTACCGGGACGCACCGTTAATAATTACTTTGTCTCGATGACTGAGGAACAGGCGCTACGTTACGACGAATACAACGGTCACGTTGCCCGTCTGATGGCGATGGCGCAACGCCGCCCGCTACGCAAAGAAGAGTGGGAGAAACTGCAAAAGTGGCTCGCCTGTATGCGCATGCTCTGCGATACGCCCTACATCCTCGACCCGCAGTGCAAGGACTCGCCAAAACTTGAAGAACTGGAGAAGATCCTCAGCGATCTATTGGAGGAGGGCGACCACAACATCATCATCTTCTCGGAGTGGACCCGCATGCTCGATCTGGTCTGCGACCTGGCGAACAGATTGGATGTTGGTTACGCCCTACACACTGGCAAGATCCATCAAAACAAACGGCGACAGGAGATCCGCCGCTTTAAAGATGATCCCGACTGCCGCCTATTTCTCTCCAGCGACTCCGGCAGCACTGGCCTCAACCTGCAAAACGCTGACGTGGTGATTAACCTCGACTTGCCGTGGAACCCGGCCAAGCTGGAGCAACGCATCGCCCGTGCCTGGCGTAAACACCAAACACGTTCGGTGCAGGTAATCAACCTGGTGTGCGAACACTCCATCGAGCACCGTATGCTGCACCTGCTCGATCAGAAGCAGAGCATGGCGCAGGAAGTGCTGGACGGTGCGGGCAAACTGAAATCAATGAAGATGCCCTCGGGCCGTGCCGCCTTTATGGAGCGTATGGAGGCACTGATGGGACAGCCCGCTACCCCGCCTAAAACCAAACCTTCGGCGACAAAGCATGAGGATAATCCCTTGCAGCGTTTGCGTGAAGAGAGTGTGCTTCAGTGGGGTGAGCGACTTGATCTGCTACAGGTGCATAATCAAGGTTCTATGTTACAAGCAAAACAAACGGTTGTTGCCGTGGTCGACTACCTTGATGAACCGCTTTGCAACACCTTGCAACAGAGCGTCGCCGACAACCTGCCGGGGCAATCCCTGGAGATACTGGATCGGGCCACTTATAAGACCATCCAGCGGCTGATCGAAAGCGGCGTATTGAGCCTGAACCAGGAAGCCCAGACCTTGCACCAATCCACTGTCATGGATAAACCACAACAACAGATACAGCAGCAGCGCATGCAGCAGGCACGCCAACGACTGAAACAGGCTGAACGCAAACACAGCATGGCGCAAATTCTGGCCGCCGGCGGTTTTGTGATCGAATCGCTGCCTGCCCTGAGCGAAGCGGTGGAAGGGGGACTGGAATCCCTGGCTTTACTGGATGCCCATGAACCCTCACCGCTTAGCATTACCTTCATCGAATCTCACCTGGTCAACCACGCCAAGGCGCCGCCAAACACCGCAACCCTGGTGGCGCAACTACGTGAAGGCGGCGAAGAACTCAATGAAAAAGAGGCCGTTACATTACTTGAGCACGGTGCCGTGTTGATGCAACATGTCGCTGAAACGCTCAACAAAGCAGCCTTGCAATGAAACCCATAGCACTGCCAGACGACAATACTGATCGCGGTGCGTTACTGCTGGCGGCGAAGTGGTTTTTCGACCGGGCGATCAAACTCGAAACCATTACACGCATCGCCCTGATCGGTTCAATTTGCACCGAGAAAAAACATCCCAAGGATATCGACATATTGCTCACGATTGCTCCCGGTACCGAAATATCCCCCATCGCCAGGTTAAAACGGCAAATGAGCGGGCGTATCCAAAGAGGTTCGCTGGGTGCCGACATCTTTCTGGTGGAAAAAGGACGGTATATTGGCCGGCCCTGCCGCTTTTGCGAACCGCACCTCAGAGTCGCGTGCGCCCATGATGGATTGCGCTGCGATTTTGACAGACCGTTCCTGTGCGACACATCACATTCGTTCGAGTTGAAAGACGAGCTAATCACCTCGCCCCCCATCACTCTCTATCCCGAGCTTCAGGCACGGGTTAAAATCCCGGAAGATGTTCAAACCGTATTAAAAATCCACTTGACACCGGTATAACTAGAGTTATACTTTTATACTATGAAAACTGCAATTTCCATCCCAGATTCTGTATTTCAATCCGCTGAAAATTTAGCTCAGCGCCTCGGCCTGTCCCGTAGTGAGTTATACGCTAAAGCTGTAAATGAATATATAAATACACATAAATATCAAAGTGTTAAAAAAAAATTAGATGAAGTTTATGACTTTATAGACTCAGAAATGGAAGAAGATATTTCATCCATGCAATTTCGTTCAATTCCAAAGGAAAATGGGGAGTGAAACGAGGTGAAATCTGGTGGGCATCACTAGAAGATCCTAAAGGTTCAGAACCAGGGTTTAGACGACCCGTTGTTGTTATATCTTCAAATGATTTTAACTCAAGCAAAATCAAAACAGTATTAGTTGCTGTTATCACTTCAAATATTCGATTATCGGATGCCCCCGGTAACTTTGAACTTTCCAAAAAAGGCTCCGGTTTATCTCGATTCTCAGTGGTCAATATTTCTCAACTGATCACAATAGACAAGTTATTTTTAACAGACAAAGTGGGTAAATTAACAAACAAGCAAGTTGAGCTATTGAATGATGGATTGAAATTGGTGTTATCAATATAAAAACTCAACAACCACCCGCTAAAGCGGGTGGGTTAGTATTATGGACTGCGAAAAAGGGGACAGATTTATTTTTCGTTATATGTGGTGGACGGCTGCTGCACCGGTTGTGTGGTCAACAAAAAATAAATCTGTCCCCTTTTTTGCCCTTTTTTGCCTTTTTTTGCCTTTTTTGTGCACGTTATTTTGTGACAGGCTCTAAAGAGGAAAATATTATGATTTTTTAAAAATCATAACTATAATTCGTGAAAGCATTAATTTTTTAGTGTTTTGTAGCCAAAAGTTTTTTCTCATAGCTAGTGAAATTAAATACATTAGAGGTAAAAATATTAATAACCCTTTTGATGTTCGTTGGAATTTATCAGTGTTAGTGTCAACAAGATGAAAGCCAAATTCATGAGCGATATAATAATATTGTTCTAGTGAACGAGCATTTACGTGTTGCATACCATCTCTATTCGAATTGTCTAGCGGAGCAAAGCTCCAAAAATATCCAGAAGCAAAAAACTGGAGTCTCGATTTTAATGACAGAATGTTTGGTGTTGATAGGATTAATTTTCCATGGGGTTTAAGAACACGATAACATTCTTGAAAGAATCGTTTATGATCCAATAGATGTTCTACAACTTCTGACGATACAATTGCATCAAGTTCATTATCAGGGAATGGTAATTTATCGGTTACATTAGTTGAAATACATTCAACTTTATCATAGATATAGTTGCCAATGTTCATCTCGCAAGCAAATGTAGTATAACCTCGTTCAAATACCTTTTTTGTTAAGGCTCCTTGCCCTGCACCTAAATCAAGTACTTTTATATCAGTTGCGTCGGGGAAGTGCTTAACAAGTGATTCAATAACACTTTCTTGAATGCCTCGTAAAGCCATAACTTGAGGGCTAGTTTCCATGGGTTATCCTAATGGTTGATTTGTGCTGATGTTTAACATATTAAATACCATCATTTTTGAATGGCCACCATGTAAGTATGGTATCATGGTAACTACTCACCCCCTAAACCATAAAAAAAAGAGAAAATAGTTCTTGACAGGTTTTTGGGGCAATAAAAACAAACTTCTTAAGTCTATGCAAAAAGTATGCAAAAAGGGGACAGATT
>DRJN01000176.1 GCA_011052165.1 Gammaproteobacteria bacterium | reverse complement strand
TTCAGCCGGAAATACATCGGTCGAAAGATAGCGATCACCCCGATCACAGATAATGGCGACAATCACTGCATTTTCGACTTCCTGCGATAGCCGCAGCGCCGCGGCAACCGCCCCCCCTGATGAAATGCCACAAAAAATACCCTCCTGACCGGCTAGATCGCGGGTAGTCTGCTCCGCTTCAGCCTGGGTGACCTCCATCCGTTTGTCCACCCGTGAGGCGTCATAGATTTCAGGCAGGTATTCCTGGGGCCAGCGCCGGATACCCGGGATTTTCGCACCATCAGCAGGCTCGACGCCAACGATGGTAATGGCCGAATTTTTTTCCTTGAGAAAGCGGGACACACCCATGATCGTTCCGGTGGTGCCCATGGCGCTGACAAAATGGGTGATTTCACCCTTGGTGTCGGCCCAGATTTCGGGTCCGGTGGTGTCATAATGCGCCAGCGGATTATCCGGGTTGGAAAACTGATCCAGCAGCCGGCCTTTGCCCTCACGCGCCATGTCCTCCGCCAGATCCCGCGCGCCCTCCATACCCTCTTCTTCACTCACCAGAATCAATTCAGCACCATAGGCGCGCATGGAAGCACGCCGTTCCACGCTCATATTGGCCGGCATGATCAGAATCATACGGTAACCCTTGATCGCAGCCGCCATGGCCAGCGCAATACCGGTATTGCCGCTGGTGGCCTCGATCAGGCTATCACCCGGCTTGATCTCAGCCCGTGCCTCGGCATGAGAAATCATACTTAAGGCCGGTCTGTCTTTAACCGAACCGGCAGGGTTGTTACCCTCCAGTTTGGCCAGGATCGTATTGCTGCGCCGAGGCGCGTTTTTTTGCCCGGGAAGACGCTGCAGGCAAACTAACGGTGTATGGCCAATACAGGATTCAATCGTTTTATAATTCATGCGCAGAGTGTAATGTATCGGCCTGGAACATAAAAGAGGAGCCAGTATCAGAAAAAAGCCGCCCTCAAAGCGGCGGTGAATGGACTCAGACAAAACAGGAAACAGGACTATGAACAAAATATTTGATGCTGCTATCGCACTTGAGCAGGCCGGTGGCAGTGAAGAACTGGCGCGCGATCTGTTTAGCATGTTGCTGGATGAATTAGCCGAGCATCGTCAGGCGATTGAGGCGGCGTTGAAACAGGTGAATTCCCAGAGCGGTCTTGAGCCTCTCTGGGATCCGGTGCACAAGTTGCACGGCGCCATCGTCTACCTGGGTCTACCCGCGCTACGTCAGGCGCTAAAAGCCTTCGAGGATCAGATTAAACAGGATAACCGGGATCAACTTAGCAAAAGTTTCAGGCAACTTGATTCAGAAATAAATCGCCTGCAGGAGAGTGGCCGTGCCATTCTCGCCCGCAGCTGGTATTAATCGTTGCAACAGTATTGGCATCATAGCCCCCTCTCCCTCTGGGAGAGGGTTGGGGTGAGGGGATAAAATACATGCGAATACTGTTGCAACGATTGATAGTTATTCCTTCAACCCGTCAAGAGCCTCATCCGAATTTGCCTCAGGCCTCCCCACTCAGCGTAACAAAAGCCACCGCATAATCGGTCTCATCCGCCAGGCTGATATGTGACAGTGCAATTTTTTCGGATCTAACAAATTCTTCCGCCCTGCCACTGAATTTCAGCACCGGTTTGCCCAAAGCATCGTGGCTAACCCCAATATGGCGCAGAGACAGACCATTGATAAATCCAGTCCCCATGGCCTTGGCAACAGCTTCCTTGGCGGCAAAACGCTTGGCCAGGAAATGGGCATGATTGACCACGTCCCTGAATTCTTTCAGTTCATCATCTGTGAGAATTCGTTCGGCAAAGCGATCACCAAAACGCTCAAGGTTATGACGCATACGCTCGACGCTGACGATATCGGTGCCTATTCCATAAATCATGGGTAACGCGCGTCCCGCATCAGGGCTTTCATTTCCCTGACTGCTTCACCCAGCCCGGTAAACAGGCTGCGGGCAATAATCGCGTGGCCAATGTTTAGCTCACAGATATCGTTGAGGGCGGCAATCGCCGCCACATTGTGATAATGCAGACCATGCCCGGCATTAACTTGCAGATCACAGGCCAGGCCTTTTTCCATCGCCTGCACAATGCGCTGTAACTCCTGTGCCTGTTGTTGCGGACTGGCGGCATCGGCATAATTGCCCGTGTGCAACTCAATCACCGGGGCGCCACAGTCGGCGGCGGCTTCCACCTGTCGCGGGTCGGGATCAATAAACAGCGACACCCGTATCTGCGCTTGCGCAAGCTGGTGACAGGCTTCGCTGATACGCGCTTTCTGGCCTGCCACATCCAGGCCGCCTTCGGTCGTCAGTTCCTGTCGGCGTTCCGGCACCAGACAACAGTCGGCAGGCTTAAGACGGCAGGCAATGGCCAGCATCTCATCGGTGACCGCCATTTCCAGGTTCATGCGCGTTTGCAGAGCCGCGTCCAGCATTTCCACATCCCGATCCTGAATATGCCGCCGATCTTCACGCAGGTGTACGGTGATGGCATCGGCGCCCGCCTGCTCCGCCACCAGCGCTGCCTGCAACGGCTCCGGATAGCGGGTGCCGCGTGACTGCCGCAGGGTGGCGATATGGTCGATATTAACGCCCAGATAGATTGGATTCTGTTCTTTCATGATCAGGATTTTAATAGCTGTTTTTGCTGAATGTAAAGCTCGCGTGACTGCAAAGGTTTAGCGCCAAGATGGCGAGCCAGGTTAATGCGTATCAGCATTTTAGCCTCGCGCAACATAAGATTATGGTGCTCTGTATGCGCATCAGCAGCATACAGATCGCCCTGCTGCAGGGCCAACAGCGTAGAACCGTGCACCAGCAGGCCGTTTTCACAGTCCTGTTTGGATTCAATTACCCACGGACCCCGCTCCGGCTGATAGCAATACAGCTGCTGCGCCTGCAAAACCCCACCGCTGCTGACTTCATGATCCAGAACCAGCCCGTAGCCCAGTTCCTGTAACAAAAAACATTCGAACAGCCGTAAACCGGCTTCTTCGTCAGAAGCCCGATCTGACGACCCGGATAGCCGCTGCAGAGTCTGCGCATAGGCGTCATACAGCGCAGGGTGGGGATCGTCCCTGGCCAGCAGCCGTAATAGCAGTTCATTCAAATAAAAAGCCGTGAGTACTTTCCGGCCCTTGAGTGGTGTAAGCAGGGTGCCTGTCTCAGCGGCAGTCAGGGTTTGCACCTCACCCTGACCCTGCCAGCTCAGCAATAAAGGAATAAAGGGCAGCAACTGTCCCTGCAGTCGGGAATTCCCCTGCCGCGCACCGCGCGCCACCAGGACCCGGCGGCCCTGTTCACGACTGAAAATATCGAGCAGCTTGCTGGTATTACGATAGGGCCGGCTGTGCAGAACATAACTGGCCTGCAGGCTCTGACGCATTAAATCTCGTCCTTATATCCCAGGCTTTGCAAGACGCGTTCATCGTCTGACCAGCCTTCCTTCACCTTCACCCAGACTTCCAGGAATACTTTTTTATGAAACAGTTTTTCCATATCCAGCCGCGCCTGGGTGCCCACATTCTTGAGCCTGCTCCCTTTCTCGCCAATCACAATGGCTTTCTGATTGCCGCGTTCCACCCAGATCAGGGCATGCACATGAATGCGTCCTTTTTCTTCCTTAAAGCGCTCGATTTCCACGCTTAGATCATAGGGGAGTTCCTGTCCCAGCATGCGCATCAGTTTTTCACGCACCAGCTCGGCCGCCAGATAACGCTGACTGCGATCGGTAATCTGATCGGCGGGGTAGAACGGCTCCGAAACATCCAACAGCTCCCGTACATGGGCTTCAAGTTCCGGCAGATTAGTGCCTTTGATGGCCGAGATGGGAATAATTTGGATAAAGTCCATTTTGTCGGAGACGTTCTGAATAAAAGGCAGGAGCTTGTTTTTATCCTCCAGTCTGTCCACCTTGTTGATGGCCAGAATAGCAGGAATGTCTGACTCCTTAATGCGTTTGAGTACCATTTCATCTTCAGAGGTCCATTGCAGGGCCTCAATCAGGAAAACAATCACATGCACGCTATCCAGTGCGCTATAAGCCGTCCGGTTCATGTAACGATTGATCGCCCGCCGGGCATTTTCATGGATACCAGGTGTATCGACATAGATGATCTGCTCCGTCTTTGTCGTCTTGATGCCGAACAAGTGCTGGCGAGTCGTCTGCGGTTTACGTGAGGTAATGCTGAGTTTCTGCCCCAGCAAATGGTTCAACAAGGTAGACTTGCCCGTATTGGGGCGTCCCGCCAGAGCGACATAACCACAACGAAAATCGTTCTCTGTCGTTTCTTTACTCATGATGCAACAGTTTCAACGCCTGTTCTGCGGTGGCCTGTTCCGCCTTGCGGCGGCTGCTACCGGATGCCTGAACAGGGGTATCCAGTTCAGGAAGATGGCAGGCAATCGTAAAGGTTTGTGCGTGAGCCTCCCCCTCGATAGCAATGACTTCATACTCCGGCAAAGACGCTCCCCGGGATTGTAAGTATTCCTGTAAGCGTGTTTTGGGATCTTTAAGTATCGAATCCGGGTCGCATTGCGCGAGCCGATCACTAAAAAACTGCAGAACGAAATTATGCGCGATCTGCCGGTCACTATCCAGATAGACGGCGCCAAACACCGCTTCAAGTGCATCGGCAAGAATGGACTCACGCCGAAACCCCCCGCTTTTCAGCTCACCCGAGCCCAGCTTCAAATAATTCCCCAAGTCCAGTTCAGCCGCAATTTTGGCCAGCGTCTCTCCCTTGACCAGGCTGGCGCGCAGGCGGCTCAGCTCACCCTCCCGCGCCTGCGGAAATCGCTGGTAAAGTTCAATGCTGATAATTTGTCCGAGGACAGCATCACCCAGAAACTCCAGGCGCTCGTTATTATTCGAGGACGCGCTACGATGGGTCAGGGCAACGTCAAGCAGTTCCGGGGTTTTGAATTCATGGCCCAGCTTGCGCTGGAGCCTGGCAAGATCGGGCATCAGGGTTCAGGTGTAGGGATAGTCACAGTTTTCTGAAAATGTACCACCAGATCAACATTTCCCATCAAATTTTTTCGAACCTCATAATCAATTTCCACCGTTCTTTTCTTTCCTACATTATCGAAATAGATATCATCCTTACTGACATCATCGACCATATTAATATCCAGGCGCTTCATGATGGTTCGGGTGATCATAAGCGGCGTCATATTCGCCACATTCGGCTCATTTTTGATATCACTTAAAACTGAACCTACCTCGAAACTGTCCAGATAAATGGGTAAAAGTTTCAGCGCCAACAGAACGAACATCAGAATCAGCGCAATGACGCCTAGCCAGGCGATAGCCGTCATGCCTGTCTGTTTTTGTTTCGTGATCATGGATTAATCTCTCCATTGTCTCGCCCGGATGGAAAAACTGCGCCGCACTCTTTTACTATATTAGTTGATTACCGTGCCAATGCGAGTCCAGCGCGGCCAATCACCCAGCTCCCAGTTAAACCAGACAATCATGGCATGACCAACCAGGTTTTTATCCGGTACAAAACCCCAATAACGGCTGTCGCGACTATTGTCACGATTATCACCCATCACAAAATAGCGGTGTTTGGGAACCGTAATCACAAAATCCCGTGCCGGATACATCTTGTTATCCAGTATATCATGTACATCTCCACTCAGGTTTTCTGACTTGCGTACGATATAATCATAGCCAGGGCGGTAAACCGTTCCCTTCCCCTGCGGCATGCGTTTGCCATTGATATAAAGCACTTTGTTGTAATAGGCCACCTTGTCGCCAGGCACCCCGACGACCCGTTTGATATAATCGATAGAGGGATCGTCCGGATAGCGAAACACGATCACATCGCCGCGTTTCGGAGTGCCGATATCGATGATTTTTTTATTCCAGGCGGGCAGACGAATGCCGTAGCTGAATTTATTGACCAGAATGAAATCACCGATATCAAGCGTGGGCAGCATGGAACCGGAAGGAATGCGGAAAGGTTCGGCGATAAAACCGCGCAGGAGCAGAACGATGAACACCACCGGAAACAGAAAGCGGGAAAAGTCGGTCAGCATAGTCCATACCGAGCCAATGCCTGTTTTAGGATCATTTTTGATGTCGTCCGGTTTTTTCCCCCGGTTGACAATAAGTTTGTCCAGTAACCAGATAGTCCCGGTAATAAAAACAGCAATAACCAGAATCAGCGAAAAATCTATATTCATTTACCCTTCCCTACATTAAGCACCGCGAGAAAAGCTTCCTGCGGTATTTCGACTTTACCGACCTGCTTCATACGTCGCTTGCCGGCCTTCTGTTTCTCCAGTAATTTACGTTTACGACTGATGTCACCACCATAACATTTAGCCGTGACATTTTTTCGCAACGCCTTGACGTTGGTGCGCGCCATGATTTTTGCTCCCACGGCAGCCTGTATCGCCACATCAAACATTTGCCGAGGGATGATTTCTTTCATTCTGCTGGTCAGATCGTGGCCTTGATGTTGAACCCGATCCCGATGCACGATGACAGACAGGGCATCCACAATCTCACCATTGATGAGAATATCCATTTTTACCAGATCGGCCGCCTGAAAATGGCTGAAGTCATAATCCAGTGAGGCATAGCCACGGCTGACCGATTTCAGGCGGTCGAAGAAATCCAGCACGATCTCATTCATGGGCATGTTATAACTAATCGATACCTGGGCGCCCACATATTCCATTTTTTTCTGTACTCCGCGTTTTTCGATGCACAGGGTAATGACATTGCCAATGTAGTCCTGCGGCACCAGAATATTGGCCAGCACAATGGGTTCGCGGATTTCGTTAATATGGTTGACCGGCGGCAAATCGGCCGGGTTGTCGATACGAATGATCTCGCCCTTGGTCGTTTCGACTTCAAACACCACGGTAGGGGCGGTCGTGATCAGATCCAGATCATATTCGCGTTCGAGCCGTTCCTGTACGATTTCCATGTGTAGTAAACCCAGAAAACCACAACGAAAACCAAAGCCCAGAGCCTGTGAGGATTCAGGTTCATAAAATAACGCGGCATCATTGAGGCGTAATTTGGATAAGGCTTCACGCAGGTTTTCATAATCGTCACCGGCGACCGGAAACAGACCGGCAAATACCTGCGGCTGAACAGGTTTGAAACCGGCCAGGGGTTTTTCAGCCGGGCGGGCGATATCGGTAATAGTATCGCCGACCGGTGCGCCATCCACTTCCTTGACGCCGGCTATTATGTAGCCCACTTCACCGGCACACAGCTCGGGCAGATCTTTTCTTTTCGGTGTATAGATACCGACATGGTCGATCTGATAGTTACGGCCAATGGACATGATGCGAATTTTCTGTTTTTTTCGCAGGCGGCCATGCATCACCCGCACCAGCGAAACCACGCCAAGATAATTATCAAACCAGGAATCAATAATCAAGGCCTGCAGGGGAGCATCAAGATCCCCTGTCGGCGGAGGAATATAGGTGATGAGATCTTCCAGCAGCGCGGCCATGCCCTCGCCTGTCTTGGCGCTGATCAACTGGGATTCAGAGGCATCCAGTCCGATAATTTCTTCAATTTCCTGCTTCACCCGTTCAGGTTCGGCGGCGGGCAGATCAATCTTGTTCAGCACCGGCAGCACTTCCAGTCCCTGCTCGATAGCGGTATAGCAGTTGGCCACACTCTGCGCTTCCACACCCTGAGAGGCATCAACGACCAATAAGGCGCCCTCACAGGCGGCCAGTGAGCGGGACACCTCATAGGAAAAATCCACATGACCGGGCGTGTCGATGAAATTAAGCTGATAGGTTTCGCCGTCCTGCGCCTTATACTCCAGGGTGACGCTCTGCGCCTTGATGGTAATCCCCCGTTCACGCTCCAGATCCATGGAATCCAGCACCTGTTCCTCCATTTCCCGTTCGGGCAGGCCGCCACACATCTGAATCAGGCGATCCGCCAGGGTCGATTTACCGTGATCGATATGGGCAATAATTGAGAAATTCCGGATATGCGCCAGTTGACCCACGACTCACCTGTTATTTGTGATAAAAATGAAAAAGGCGCTGCAGAAGCGCCTTTCATTCAAGACTGTACTGAAACCGATTTGCGGCTGATTTTATTGATTTTACAGGATTTTACGAACGACTGAAATACGCTTGCAGAGCTTCTTCGTCAAGAAAGTAATAACAGATTTCGGCATGCTCACTCTTTAGCAGCGGCACCCGTGTCCCATAGGAAGCCTCAAACGCCTCATTCCCGCCAATGTCGATGACTTCCAGTTCGAACGACCAGCGCGTTTTGACGGTCTCCAGCGCCACCAGCATATCATCACAGAGATGACAGCCGTGGCGCACGTAGATCTGTAGCCTTTCAGGCACCCTTATTTTAGAATCTTCAGGGGCAGGAAGATGGGCGCATTGCCGCGCTGAATCAGTATCGGAGTGGATTTTCCTTTTTTCAGCCCGGCAACGACCTTCTTGAATTGTTTGACGTTCTTGATGTTCTTGCTATCCAGCATCAAAATGACGTCACCGCGGTGAATCCCGGCTTCCCGCGCCGGACCTTTTTCCACACCGCGCACCACAATGCCCCGACCATCCAACCCCAGACGCTGACGCTGATCGTCGGTCAGATCCTCGACCAGCAGCCCCAGGCGGCTTTCCTCGCCCTTGTGGGTGCCCGCTGGACTGTTTTCCGCCAGCACATTCTTCGAAGGTAATTGAGCAATCAGCACTGACAGCGTTTCAGGCTTGCCCTCACGTATCAATTTGACCTGCGCTTTGACACCGATAGGGGCCTGGCCAACCGCCAGCGGCAAATCAGAAGACCGGATGATTTTCTTGCCGTTAAATTGGATCACGACGTCACCGACCTTGAAGCCTGCCTTTGCTGCCGGGCTGTTCGGCACCACCTGGAGCACCACAGCGCCACGCGGATTATGCATGCCGAAAGATTCCGCCAACTCACGGTTTACATCCTGAATCAGAATACCCAGCCAGCCACGCGCGACCTTGCCTTTAGCCTTGAGTTGCGCCACCACATCCATGGCGACATCAATAGGGATAGCGAACGACAAGCCCATAAAACCGCCGGTGCGGCTATAGATCTGTGAGTTGATGCCAATCACCTGACCCTTCAGATTGAACAGCGGACCGCCGGAATTACCCGGATTGATGGCCACATCCGTCTGGATGAAAGGGACATAGTTTTCACTGGGCAGGTTGCGGCCAATGGCGCTGACGACGCCCACAGAAACGGAATGGTCAAACCCGAAGGGCGACCCAATAGCCAAAGCCCATTGGCCTACTTTGATGGTACTGGACTTACCAATTTTCACTACCGGCAGGTCATCGGCGTCAATTTTTAACAACGCTATATCACTACGTTCATCACTGCCGATGACTTTTGCCTTCAGCTCGCGGCGATCACTTAGTTTAACGGTAATTTGATCGGCATTTTTAATGACGTGATAATTGGTGACCACATAGCCATCCGCATCAATAATGAAACCGGACCCCAGTGACTGGGTTTCGTATTCTCTCGGCATCCCGCCATTGCCGCCCTGACCAAAAAAGTGGCGAAACAGATCGCCGAAGGGTGAATTTCTCGGCATATTCGGCACATTGAAATCATGCGGCGCAGTCTGGGCTTGCTTTATTTTTTGCGTCGTACTGATATTGACGACAGCTGCACTGTTCTGCTCGACAAGCTTGGTAAAGTCCGGCAGTTCACCCGCCTTTGCCGTTGAGACAAGCAGCACCTGCGCCAACACCACGGTCGCAAGCATACTCAGAAATAGTTTATTAAAATGGCTGAAAGAGATCGTGACTGGAGATTTCATGGGTACTCATCACCGTAATGGTTTAATTAAATTTCTGGCTGTTTTACTTAATTTCTTTGAATCATTCAGACAGGCACATTATCAAGCGTGGAAAGGCGTTTGAGTATGACGGGCTGATAACGGGCGTCCGAGCTAATGTGTCTGGAATATATTTTAATGAGTATGCCTGCAAGTACAAAACCGATTACCGCGAACAGGATACTCGTGCCCTCGACAGAAGAAAGTTGCCACTGTGCGGCCATCTGTTCACCAAATATGGAAAACAGTATCATACTGACAAGGGGCAGCAGATAGATTATCAACGAACCCTGTACCAGCGCGCCTTCCTGTAAACCAACCAATACCGTCTCACCCTCACAGGCCCGGGCTTTGTTTATCGCTTTCATCTGTGAGGTTTTCTGACCCCAGATTTTGGCAATGGTTCCGGTTCCGCAGCTCTTGCTGACACTACAGTGACCACAGGCGCTTTTACGCTGCGCTTCCACCCAGGCAAATTCGCCTTCGCATTTCACTACAATTGCTGTTTCTTCTATCATTGTTTTTTAGAAATTTTACCATCGGCCATAATAGACTCACCGATCATCTTTACCGTAACGTAGGGCACTTCGCCAATAACCGTGACATAGTGATCAGCCACTGCCCGGCCAAAAGCATGCACCGCGCCCATATGAGAACCGCCACGAAGGTTGTTTTCACTATCCATCATATCTTCAATAAAAACTGACACGGTCGCCAGGCCATCGCTGAAAATCAGGTGCTCCACCGGCATGAGATTTTCAGGCAGCGTGGTCATGCGCTCCATATCCCGATGGAATCCCGCCGGCAATTTCTTTACCCGCCAGTTTATCTTAATTTTCCCCGGCGCTTGTTGTTTTTTGGTCGGAGATTCATACCATTTGAACTTACTGCTATCCACGCCCGGTTGCAATAGCGTCTCTGGAATTTTATTATGGAAACGTAGTTGGGTAAACATGAACTGTTCAATCGGCGTGTCATCCTCCACCACCAAATGCGTCTTTAACAACAATCCGGTTTTTTCTTCCACCCACAGGTGATAGCCGTAACGAAATTTATCTTTCGGCAGAATAGTAATTTTTTGCGAAATATAACCCGCCACCTTGCCCTTGCCCGCCAGGGATAAATAATAGTTTTTCTCCAGTGACCGTATGTCAATGGGAAAACGAGGCGGGAAATTATTGCCTGGCGGACTTTTTTCCACCACTACCGAATGGCGGTCCGGCAAATAGCAGGTTACCTTGTTGTTGTCACGAATGACTTCCCGGCCACTGCCATCCATAGAAATCAGACGCTCATGTTCACCCTTGTCATCCACACTGTGGATAATTTTCATTGAGCTGAGCTGGTTGTGCTGACTGTAGACAAAAATGCCTTCATAGTTCAGGCCATGCACCGCTGAATGCATTTTTTTCAACCAGGCCTGTATCTCCACCTGATTCTGTTCCGCCAGCGCCAGGGTCAGGGGCATCAGGAAACTGACAACTATGATAAGACGCTTGAGCATCTGTTGATAATCTGTAATATGGAAAGTGCGCAACAAGACCCGGATCGGCCCGCTATTTCTCATCGGCAGTCCGGATAATGACAGGCCGGTTTTGAGTGGCGCCCACGATGCGCATATAGGGCAACATACCCTGGATATTTGCACTGGCAGCGTATTCATTGTGGTTCAACAAATAGCCGCTGAATTTCGAGGTACTGGCACGGTTTATCGCCGGGCTGTGAATATGCCGTGCTGTAGCAGCCAGTGAAACCAGTTCCGCGCGTTTTGTATTTTGCCTTTCGCTATTAAAGGCAATCAGATTTCTTCCCTGCCTGTCAGCCGTCGCCAACGTCGTGACGCCCGTTGGCGGGTTCTGGATACTAATAATGGCAATGGCGCTGACCGTGGCGGCAATTGCCAGACCCGCCGCCTGTTTCATCAACTGGCGAGGCTGGAACCGGCGCGGCGCCAGGATCGTAGGTTCATGTTCCAGTGCAGCGGTGATCCGTGCAGCAAGATCAAAATCAGGTACCAGCGTATCAGGGACATGACCGCTGACCACATCCCGAATCAGATGATAACGCATCCAGCGTTGTTTCAGGCTGTCACTTTCTTCCAGGTAGTCAAGATCCTGTTCAAAATCAACCAGCTCGTCATCCATGAGGGCGGATAGTCGTTCTTCAGCTTTGTCACTCATTGCCTGTACACCTTAACTAACGAAAATACACTTGACTCAAACTGCTTCTATAACAGCGGCTTCAGCTTTTCATCAACCACCTCGCGCGCTCGGAATATCCGGGACCGGACCGTGCCAATCGGACAATCCATGGCCTGAGCGATATCCTCGTAACTCATACCTTCCAGTTCACGCAAAGTAATGGCGGTTTTTAAATCCTCGGGCAGTCCCTCGATAGCCTTAAACACAACCTGCTGGATTTCGTCACGCAGGGCTTCGCGTTCCGGTGAAGCATAATCCTTGAGCGCGGATTCACCGTCATACTGCTCCGCATCACTGGCATCGATATCGGCATTTGGCGGCCGGCGTCCCTGCGCCACCAGATAATTCTTGGCCGTATTGATCGCAATACGATACAACCAGGTGTAGAACGCACTCTCGCCACGAAAATTCGGCAATGCTCGGTAGGCCTTGATAAAAGCCTCCTGCGCCACATCCTGTACTTCGGACTGATCACGCATATAGCGCGACAGCACCTTGATTATCCTTAGCTGGTATTTTAAAACCAGGATATCAAATGCCTTCTTGTCACCTCGCTGTACGCGCTTTACCAGCGCCTGATCAATTTCTTTTTCGCCCATTCGGGCCGATTCCTTAAATGCTAAATTCGTTAGAACCCGCCCGAGTCTTACTTATTGACACTGTTCTGTGCGTGGAGTTCGCTCTTTTGGCGGAATTTTTATACTAAAACTATCGCGTCAACCATGATTTCCCCCGCAACGCCGGGTTAAGCACTATTCTAAACTGTTTTTGTCCCGCATAATAAGTATTAATCTTTTATGACTATGTATAGTATAAAAAAACCAGGAACACTGAAATCCATTGGCCGCAAAACAGATTGAATCCGATGTGCTGATTATTGGGGGGGGCGCAGCCGGTCTGACGCTGGCGCTGAAGCTGGCCGATGATCTTTCTATCCGGTTGATTTCAAAGAGTATCTTGCGAGAGGGTTCGACTCTTTACGCCCAGGGTGGAATCGCCGCAGTCAATGCGCCGGATGACAGCCTTCACTCTCATATTGAAGATACGATCAACGCAGGCAGCGGTCTTTGTAATCTGGATATCGTACGCTTCACCGTCGAGCACGCCGCCGAAAACATTCAATGGCTGATCGATCAGGGCATCGCGTTCACCCGTAATGCCCCGGATTCACCCCAGGGCGAATACCACCTTACCCGTGAAGGGGGCCACAGCCACCGCCGGGTTTTCCATGCCACCGACGCCACCGGCAAGGCCGTCGAAACCACGCTGGAGCAACGGGTTCTCGCCCACCCGCATATCCAGATCGATGAACAACATATCGCCGTGGATCTGATCACCACTCAGAAACTGGGACAGCCAGGCAACAACCGTTGTCTGGGCGCCTATATTCTCGATCGGGGCAACAACCAGGTTGATGTTTACCAGGCGCGTGTCGTGATTCTCGCCACGGGTGGCGCGAGTAAAGTTTACCTTTATACCAGTAATCCCGACACCGCGACCGGTGATGGTATCGCTATGGCCTGGCGTGCCGGTTGCCGGGTAGCCAACATGGAGTTCAACCAGTTTCATCCCACCTGCCTGTATCATCCCAAAGCCAAGTCTTTTCTGATAACCGAAGCGCTGCGAGGCGAAGGCGCCAAACTACGGCTTCCGGACGGCAGCCGCTTCATGGGTCATTATGATGAACGCGCCGAGCTGGCGCCCCGGGATATCGTCGCCCGCGCCATCGACCACGAAATGAAACGCCTGGGCTGTGATAATGTATTTCTGGACATCAGCCATAAACCGGCGGATTTCATCATCCGCCACTTCCCCACCATTCATCAGCGCTGTCTCGAATTCGGTATCGATATTACCCGTGAACCCATTCCGGTCGTTCCTGCTGCCCACTACACCTGTGGCGGGATTATGACTGACCTCCACGGGCAAACGGATATCACGAATCTCTACGCCATTGGCGAAACAGCGTTTACCGGCCTGCACGGCGCTAACCGCATGGCCAGCAACTCACTGCTGGAATGTCTGGTTTTTGCCCAGTCTGCCAGCCAACAAATTCTTGAACAACAAGAACAGCACACTATAAGCGCAGACATTCCCGACTGGGATGAGAGCCGGGTAACGGATTCCGACGAAGAAATCGTGGTGCATCACAACTGGGATGAAGTACGTCACATGATGTGGGACTACGTGGGCATCGTGCGATCCAATAAACGCTTGCAACGCAGCCAGCGGCGGGTGGAAATGCTGAAACTCGAAATCGACGAATACTATGGTAACTTCCGCGTCACCAATGATTTACTGGAGCTGCGCAACCTGGTCGTGGTGGCGGATTTGATTATCCGCTCGGCCATCGGCCGCAAGGAAAGCCGTGGCCTGCATTACAATCTGGATTATCCTCAAACCGAGGCACGGCTGCGGAAAAACACCATTCTCACACCCAAAAACTTTG
>DRJN01000175.1 GCA_011052165.1 Gammaproteobacteria bacterium | reverse complement strand
ATTGTCACTGCGATAATTTCCAACAATATTATTTTCTGGTATATCCTTCGCACAGTAACACATGGTTTCAAAAACCCCTGATTGTCCATATGTGACAGTAGACGTGTCATGTGCAACACCGAAGTTATTGGGTAGAAACCTCTCTGCATCATTTTCATAAGACTGTGTTATGTAGACTTGAGGGCTTGGTTTATCTAACCAACCGGGATAATTTGCAGTGGGGCTAGTTAATGTTGAAATTGAATGAACTGGCTTAAATCCATGCGGCCACTTTGGAATAAACTGCCGCCAGCGATCTGGTTTACCAAGGATTTCATGCTTGATCATCTCAATTGGCATTACTTGCTGGTTGATTTCACTAATCATTAGTTCATCAATTTCCACAAATGAATATACAAAATCAGGGTCAAGGCAAGACAACCAGGGCATATAGTTATCGTGCAATGGGCGACCATCTTGAAATGGGATAATCAACGAATGTGCACCTCCCCAGCGACTATAGGCTTCGTAGAAAATACCATCCAATATCCAATGGCTTATTTGGTTTTCTTCTATTGGCACCAAAAAGGCGACTTTCACTGGCCGGTTGAAAGAGCGAATTTCAACACTCTTTGGTAAACGCTTTCCTTGTTCTGAAATTTGCACTTACACCTCTGCACATCATAAAAATATTCAATCAACAACCACCGCCCGCAGAGCAGGTGGTATAATTCCAGCCCCTGGAAGGGGCTATTATAAAATTCCAGTCTGCCCCATTTGCTCCCAACTTTCCTCTTCTCGTTCAGGAGCTTAATGTAACCTTCGTGGGCACAAAAATCGTGCCCACCCTACGCTACTGAATATTTCTCTGGAGCGTGGCGCGGGATCGCGCATGTCGTGGAAATGCGTCGCTATGCCGGTGCTTTCATAAACGAACGGCAGGGGTTCGTTATTCTGAATCCATTTGAGTTCGGCTTCTGCATAACCGTCTGATTGATCTTCTACGGTGCTAATATTTTGCGCCTCTTCTTCACGCTTGGCCTCAATAACGCCTACCGCCTGCTTATTCACAAACAGGACGTAATCTGCCGGGCCAGCATCCGTCTGGTATTCACGTACTGCTATGCCCAAACCTGCATTCCAGTTGATTTCGGTTTTATTCTGCACCGCCCAGCCAGAAGCCAGCAACATCCTGTCGATGTTGTCGCGGACTTTTTGCTCTGGGTTCTGGTTAATGTCGGGCATTGTTATTTTTTACTGTGGATATCCATAGCTACTCATCATCTGCGTTTTTCTCTATTTTTTCTGGATCCGGAATATGTTCAACCAATTCTTCGATTTTGCACTGGAAATATCCACATAGCCGATCAAGCGTGTCCGTCCCGGCGTTATATCCTTTTTGATTGATCAGCTTTGAAAGCGTCATTCTGTGAATGCCCGCTGCCTTAGCAACTTCGGCAATCGTGATCCGTCTACCCTCATCAAATTCCTTCCTGGCAATCATTTCTTTAATTTTGAATCGAAGCATATTCGTATCAACTATTTATATGTATTTAGCAAATGATACATAAAAGTATCAAATAATGCTTGCATTTATCAAGCCGTGTCGTATAGTGCTGTCAAATGACGTGTTTATGCTTCATTTGATAACTTAAGGAGCGATGAGGGAGACTTAATCTTAGCTGTCGAAGAACTTTCAACACGAATCAAATACGACTGCCGCCACCATCCGGGAGCGCCTGAAGGATTCCGTGCTGCTGGAGGGCATCCATTACATCCGTCCGTTTGGCGGGCGGAATTGCTTCGTCAGCTTCGGGCTTGAGTCATGCAGATATTTGTGGATGTGGGCGAGGTATTAATCGTTGCAACAGTATTTGCATGTATTTTATCCCCTCACCCTCTCCCGGAGGGAGAGGGTGCTATGATGCAAATACTGTTGCAACGATTGATACTTAAAATTGGTAGGCATAACGCCTTTTACTTAGTCGTGATACTGAAATCTACTTGAAATCAGTTTAAGATCACAAAAAAATGTATACCCGGTGTAAGGGGTGAGTCATTACATTTCGTCTTTAAAAAACATACGGAAGAATAACTATGAAAGTTTTGATTACCGGCACGGCTGGTTTTATCGGCTCGGCGCTGGCTATGCAGCTACTGGAACGCGGCGATGAAGTGATCGGCATTGACAATCTCAATGACTATTACGACGTCAATCTGAAAAAAGCCCGCCTCGAACGGGTCAAGGCCTATCCGGGCTTTACCGATGTGCGCATCAACCTTGAAGATCGCGAGGCAGTCGCTGAAACGTTTGCCCAACACAAACCTGGTCGCGTGGTCAATCTGGCGGCCCAGGCCGGAGTTCGCTACTCACTGGAAAACCCACATGCCTATGTGGACACCAACATCGTGGGCTTCGTCAATATTCTAGAAGGTTGCCGCCACAACGGGGTTGAGCATCTGGTCTATGCTTCCAGCAGTTCGGTCTACGGTTCCAACACCAACATGCCTTTCTCGGTACATGACAACGTCGATCACCCGGTCAGTCTGTATGCAGCGAGCAAAAAATCTAACGAACTCATGGCCCATACCTACAGCCATTTGTTCCGTCTGCCCACCACCGGCCTGCGTTTCTTCACGGTTTACGGTCCCTGGGGACGGCCTGACATGGCCCTGTTCCTGTTTACTAAAAATATTCTTGCCGGCAAGCCCATTGATGTTTTCAACTATGGCAAACATCGCCGTGACTTCACCTATATTTATGACATCGTTGAAGGCGTGGTACGAGTGCTGGATCGCATTCCGAAACCCAATCCGGACTGGAACAGCGATGCGCCTGATTCCGCCACCAGCAACGCCCCCTTCCAGCTTTACAATATCGGCAACAACCAGCCAGTCGAACTCATGCACTACATCGAAGTGCTGGAAGATTGCCTCGGCAAAAAAGCTGAAATGAATATGCTGCCATTACAAAATGGCGACGTCCCCGCTACCTATGCCAATGTCGAAGATCTGATTCGTGATGTTGACTATAAACCGGATACCAGTGTGGAAGAAGGCATCGCCAAATTTGTAGAATGGTATAAGGATTATTTCAAGGTCTGAGCAATATCAAGTTGATGGGTTTCCCCTCTGGACTTCGTACTTCGCTCTACCCATCCTACAGGACATAAATAAAGGGTAGGATGGGCAGAGCGAAGTACGAAGTCCAGAGGGGAAACCCATCATTTACTCCGCAATCAATCTGGCTGTCACACGATTATTAAGCTGTGCAATCCGGTTCCACTGTCCTGCCGTTACGTTGCCCGTGCGCGGAGGATATTCATACAGCGCCCGCTCGCGGGGAAGGTTGCTGACTTCCAGTGTTATGCCCTTGTAGTCCGTTGCTGCCGCCGCCAGAAAATTGGCAAACTCCAGCGATTCCTGCATGGAAACAAGATCGGAACTTTGTGCCGGGTTCATGATTTTATCACAGCGGGAAAGGGGTAAATTCGCTGCTGCCAGTTGATAACCTTGTTCAACATTACCGCGCAGGCAAAACTCACCAATATGGGTTTGCAATACTATCCGGCCACGAAAACCCGCCGCTTCAGCCCTTTCCAGTACTTGTCTGATTTGAGCCAGACGCTGGCTGCCCAGGGCCAGTTCGTTATAGGGAAACAACAAGTTCCGGTTAATGGCCCACTCCGCCAGTTTCCAGTTCTTCTGTTGTCGTTGCGCGCCTGTTTCAGCATCCGTACTTTTTCGGGCCGCCCTACTATCCAGCATCGATTGCAGTGTCTTCTCTGTCACAATCGGCTGTGCGGGGGTTGACGCTGCAAGTAATATTTTCTGTTGAAGATGATAATTCCAGATCAACGAGATGATCAGCAACACGAACAATAATAGCAGCGGCAGTTTGGAAGGCTTTTCCGGTTTGGGCTGTGCATCCACCAGTATCTGAATTTTCTCATCCAGTTTCTCGGAAAAAGATTTGTTCAGCTTTCCGCTATACAACCTGAGTGAGGCCTGTATATTCTGGTGTAATACCTCAGATTGATCGGACAGATAACGGCGTATCCCCCGCAGTTCAGCAAGCATTTTATCTTTCGGCTTAATTTTTTCGGGACGCAGTAAATCGCTGTTAAACTTTCGAATAGAAGGTGTTAGCCCCTTTTCATTGTCGGGTCCTTCCCCAATGACTTCAGCGACAACTGTTTTCGATGAATGCGTCAACAGCCCCAGTCGGCGCAGAGCTTCGTGCAAGTGGGTAGAGGCCGTCGTCTTGGGTAGAATGTCAACCGCCCCCAGGGCGCGCGCCTGACTGAGATATAACTCGCCGCTTTGCGAGGTAAACATGATAATGGGAATCGTAGCCGTTTCCAGATTCTTCTTGATATGCTTGATAGCCTCAAAACCATCCATACCCGGCATCCGATGATCCATGAAAATCACATCAGGCCGGTGCCGCAGAAGATAATCCAGCGCCTCTTCTGCGGAAGCGACGGTGTGCGCTCTGATTCCATATTTCACCAACATCCGTTGCAATACCAACCTTGCTGAACGGGAATCATCGACAATCAGAGCACGTTTCTCTTTCATAACCTCATCCAAGGCACGGGAAGCTTGAAATTAGTTTAGTCTTGCCGGGAACAAAGGGCAATTGTGCTCTATTTTGCTGGCTTTGGCGTATCAATCCGGTAACGGGCATGACAGGCGACACAATTATTCAT
>DRJN01000174.1 GCA_011052165.1 Gammaproteobacteria bacterium | reverse complement strand
GAGCATTAAAAGCCGAAAGGGCGCCTTGATTCTAATCTGGATCTGCCTGCTGTGCAGTTTTCTGTTTATCCCCCTCTCATGGTATCCCTGGCGTGAATGGATTAACTGGAGCTGGGCGGGTGCGATGTTTGCCGTGACCCTCTGGTACTGGTTGGCGCTGAGATGGTGCGACAAAAACACCGCATGGGAATAATCTTTTATTAACGAGTGATGGGTTTCCCTACTGGACTTCGCGCGTTGCTCTATCCATCCTACAGCATGTAATACAAAGAGTAGGATGGGTAGAACGAAGTGAAACCCATCAGTCTTAACCACGTTCCAGCAATTTCTTTTCCCAGTTCAGAGATGAACGCGTAATCGCTTCCAGATCATCATAACGGGGCGTCCAGTTAAAGAGCTTGCGGATTTTGTCCGTATTGGCCACCAGGCTGGGGGGGTCGCCGGGGCGCCGATCTTGTTCGATAATTTTCAAGGGCTTGCCGTTAACTTGTTCAACCATTTCCAGCACTTCACGAACGCTGTATCCATGACTGTAGCCACAGTTGACGATAGTCGACTCCCCCCCTTTGCGCAGATAGTCCAGCGCCTTGAGGTGGGCGTCGGCCAGATCTTCCACATGAATATAGTCACGAATACCGGTACCATCCGGGGTCGCATAGTCGGTGCCAAAAATGTAGATCTGCTCGCGTTTCCCCACCGCCGCTTCACAGGCGACCTTGATCAAAAGGGTGGCGTTGGGAGTGGACTGGCCGATACGGGATTCGGGATCGGAACCGGCAACATTGAAGTAGCGCAGAGCTACATAGTTGAGTTCGCTGGCGGCGGACAGATCACGCAGCATCCATTCCGTCATGAGCTTTGAGGTGCCGTAGGCATTGATCGGCGCCAGGGGGGTGTCTTCTTTTGCCAGCCCGTCTTTTGGCATACCATAGACGGCGGCGGTGGAGGAAAAAATGAAATTCTTCACGCCATGATTCTGGCAGCATTCGAGCAGGCTGCGGCTGTTGCAGGTGTTGTTGCCATAATACTTCAGCGGGTTGGAGACCGATTCCGGGACAATCGTATGGGCGGCAAAATGCAAAACGGTATCGACATTATAATCGTTCAGGATTTGGTTGACCCGTTCCTGATCCCCCGTGTTGCCTTCGATCAGATCGCCATAGAGTACAGCATCGGCAAAACCGGTGGATAAATTGTCCAGCGTCACCACGCGTTCACCCGCTTCCCCCAACTGCCGCACCACATGGCTGCCTATATAACCGGCTCCGCCGGTAACCAGTACGCTTTTCTTTGACATTACGCTCCCCTGTATTATTTAATCTCTTTGGGTTTAATTCCCCGCTGCTTGCAGCGAAAAACAGTAGGATGGGTAGAGCAAAGCGAAACCCATCAGCATGTTACCACTTAATACCCCGCCAGCTTGCTGCGGGGTTGTTTATTGCAAGTGTATGAATTAACTGAGCATATCGAGCACATGATATTTTACGATGCTATAATACACCAAATTTACGATAGGAATAGTATGCAGAAATGCATAGTAGCGCGCCTCTGACGACTTTGTGAGGAAACGATGTTTATGACCCAGTATGACGTATTTAATGGCGATGCCGATGGTCTCTGTGCCTTGCAGCAGTTGCGTCTGGCCCAGCCTCGGGACGGCGTTTTGATCACGGGTGTAAAACGGGACATTAAATTACTGGACAAGCTTGAAGTCCAAAAAGACGATCAGATCACCGTGCTCGATATTTCGCTGGACAAAAATCGGGATGCCCTGCAAAGACTATTGGGGCAGGGTGCGCAGATTCAGTATTTCGATCATCACTTCGCCGGTGATATTCCTCAGCACGCGGCCCTTGAGGTGCATATTGACACCTCGCCGTCTATTTGCACCAGCCTGCTGGTCAACCGTTATTTGCAAAACCGTTATTCTGCCTGGGCCATAACCGGCGCCTATGGTGATAATATGTATGCCAGCGCGGATCTCCTGGCGCGACAGATCGGACTCGGCATGGAGGGGTCTGAAGCACTCAAGGAGTTGGGTATCTGTCTCAACTATAACGGCTATGGCAGCACGCTGGAGGATTTGTATTTCACCCCGGATGAGCTGTATCAACGCTTAAGGCCTTATGTTTCACCTCTGGATTTTATTGCCCATGATAATGCTTTTGTGACCTTGAAAAACGGCTATGCTGAGGATATGGCGCAGGGGCGGATGAGCAAAGCGGCTATCGAAACTGATCAGCATGCCTTGATATTATTGCCTGATGCGCCCTGGGCCCGGCGAGTCAGCGGCGTGCTGGCGAATGAAATGGCGCGTAACGCGCCGGACCGGGCGCATGCGCTGGTGAATAGCATGGCCGATGGCAGCCTGCGAGTCAGCGTGCGCGCCCCCCTGAACAGGCGTACCGGGGCCGAGGTGCTGTGTATGGCCTTTCCCACCGGCGGCGGGCGTCAGGCGGCGGCGGGTATCAATCATCTACCTCCGGATCAATACGATGTTTTTGTGGAGAAATTCACCCACGCATTTACCGGGTAATGTGCGTTCAAACTGAGAAGAAGATTCCATGATCCTGGATTTTAATTTGCGTCTGTTTGTCTTTTTTGCGGGTAATATCAATCGTTGCATAAGTATTCGCATGTATTTTATCCCCTCACCCCAACCCTCTCCCAGAGGGAGAGGGCGCTATGATGCAAATACTTATGCAACGATTAATACCGCCCATCCGGTTTTTCTTCCAGATAGAGGTTTTGAGTGAAATTCCTGCCCATTTTTATGAATGTTAATGGCTTGTCCTGCCTGGTCGTGGGAGGCGGACAAGTCGCTTCCCGCAAAGTCTTCATGTTACAACGAGCCAATGCCAGGGTTACCGTGATTTCGTCCAAATTGTGTGCCGAACTGCAAAGCCGTGCCGATGCCGGAGAGATTGAATATATTGAACGCGAATTTCAGCCGGATGATGTTAACGGCCGGGTGGTGATCATTGCCGCGACCGATAGTCGTGAAGTGAACAGGCAGGTCTCAGAATCCGCTGGCGAGAAAGGGATCCCCGTCAATGTCGTCGATGATCCCGATCTATGCCGCTTTATTATGCCCTCCATTATTGATCGCTCACCGGTACAGATTGCCATTTCCACCGGCGGCGCTTCGCCGGTTCTGGCGCGTCTGTTACGTGCGCGGCTGGAAACCTATATTCCCGCTGCTTACGGCCGTTTGGCCATGTTGGTGGAAAACTATCGCGACCGGGTTAAGCAGCGTTTTTCCAGTAGCAATGAAATTCGCCGTTTCTGGGAAGTCATTCTTGCCGGACCGGTGGCCGACAAACTGGTTGCCGGCAAGGAGCGTGAGGCGCGCGAATTACTGGAGCAGGCAGTTGAAACCGGTGCCGCACCGGATATGCAGGGTGAAGTTTTTCTTGTGGGCGCAGGCCCGGATGATCCGGATCTGCTGACCTTTAAGGCCTTGCGTCTGATGCAACAGGCGGATGTCGTTGTTTATGATCGGCTGGTATCACAGGGGATTATGGATCTGGTACGGCGCGATGCCGAGTTCATCTATGCCGGTAAGGAACGTGACAGGCACACCATTCCACAGGAGAACATCAACTCTCTTCTGGTCCGCCTGGCGAAGCAGGGCAAGAAGGTGTTGCGCCTGAAAGGGGGTGATCCTTTTATTTTTGGCCGTGGCGGGGAAGAAATCGAAACCCTGATGGAGGAGGGCGTACCCTTTCAGGTTGTACCCGGTATTACGGCGGCGGCGGGTTGCGCCGCCTATGCCGGGATTCCACTGACGCATCGTGACTATGTACAGTCCTGCATGTTTGTCACCGGTCATCTCAAGGACGGCAGCAGCGATCTCAACTGGAAGGCGATAGCCCATCCCAATCAGACCATTGTTTTTTATATGGGACTGCACAGTATTGCTAACCTGTGCAGCAAACTGATTGAGCACAATATGCCGGAAACAATGCCGGCGGCGTTGGTGGAAAAAGGCACCAGTCCGGATCAGCGTGTGCACATTGGCACATTGAAAACGTTACCAGAACTGGTGCAAAAGAAAAAGGTCAAGCCGCCGACCCTGATCATTGTTGGTGAAGTGGTGAATCTGCATAAGAAACTTGACTGGTACAATCCATAAGTTACGGGAGCCAGGCTAGCCTGAATAGCTATGCCAAATATCATATCCGTCCACTTTAGGAATGACCGTTCGTCCTGAGCTTGTCGAAGGAAGCTTGTCGAAGGAAGCCTTCTGGTTTGCTACGTTCCGACGCAGGAGAAAAAGCTTGCAGCAAAGTAAACTCTAAGGTTCAGGCATTTTTAAATCTTGCCAGAACGTCAATCAGGGGAATGGGCATTTCAATCGCACTGCCCTGCATATAATTAACACCGTATTTTTTCAGTACCTGCCGGGCTTCTTCGTTTTCGACAAATTTGGCACTGGTTTTTAGATTCAAGGCACGGGCAATACTGCTAATAGCCTCAACAATCGATTGATTGACCGTGCTGTGTTCGATATTGCGGATAAAGTAGCTGTCGATCTTCAGATAATCGATGGGTAATTTCTTGAGATAACGAAAAGAACTTAAACCACTGCCAAAATCATCCAGAGCGAAGGTGCAGCCCAGTTTTTGCAAGCGGCTAATCAGGTTAATTGCAGCATTATAATTATGGATGGCCGCCGTTTCGGTAATTTCAAAGGTTATTAATTGTAGATTTACCGGACTTGACTCAAATATATCGGCAATAAATTCAAAAAAACCTTCCCTGCAGAGAGACTGTCCCGAGATATTAATATTGAACATCTGTTTTTTATTTTTAAAGCGATCAAAATTATTTCTTTCGAGTAGCGTTATAAAAGTTTTTATCACCCAACGATCAATTTCCGGCATTAAACTGTAATGTTCCGCAGATGGCAAAAAATAATCAGGTAGCATTAGTTCACCATTATCTTGCAGGCGTAGAAGCACTTCATATTTAAATTCTTCGGGTTTATCATTGGCCGGCGCAATAGCTTGACAATAAAGTTCAAAACTATCTTTCTCCAACGCCCGGTTAATCTTCCGCAACCAGCGTATTTCATCGTGGCGCTGAAGAAACTCATAATCTGTGGCCTGGTAAACATGCACACGATTTTTGCCATTGTCCTTGGCGATATAACAGGCCGCATCCGCATTGATCATTATTTCTGGAGACGAATGGTCATCTTCTGTAATAGGCATCAGGCCGATGCTCACGCCGATTTCAAAAACATGCTGTTCCCACTTGCATTGGTACTGTTTGATGGAATTTTTGATGTTTTCGCTAATCAGAAGCGCTTGTCTAAGTGGACAGTTAACAAGAATAAGACCAAATTGATCTCCTCCAAGTCTGGCAACCAGATCATTATGCCGGACCTGTGAGCAAAGAAGCTGCGATATTTCTTTCAGCAAGGTATCTCCGGCAATGTGCCCGCAAGTATCATTAACAATTTTGAAATGGTCAAGATCGAGGAAACACATGGCGTGTTTTTGAGTTTTAAAATCTGAATCCATAATGAGGTCTTTCAACTGGCGCTCAAACTCACGCCGGTTTATGAGACCGGTGAGTTCATCATGCGTTGCCTGGTAAGTCAACTGATCGGATATCCGTTGGATATGGGTGAAATCATGAAAAACGAGCACCATACCGGTAATCTTTCCATCGCGGGTACGCAGTGGAGTGGCGTTGTCGCGGATAATGAACTCTATCCCATTGACGCCAATCAGAATCATCGACTCATCATGGCGCACTGATTTGCCTTCCTCCAGACAGGCCAATATGGGGTAATTGATGTTTTCTTTTTCCTGGATATTCTTAATGTGAAAAATGTCATGCAAATGTATGCCGGCCGCATAATCCATATTTACGCCAAGAAGATTTTCTGCAGCAGGATTCAGATAGGAAATAAAACCGTTTATGTCTGTGGTTATGACACCTTCACCAATGGCTTCAAGTGTAATTTGAGCTTTTGATTTTTCAATAAACAGCGTGTCATCGGCGTGCTCTTTTTCTCTTAGCTGAGCAATTTGTAATGAGGCTGACATGTTGTTAATACCTATCTCAAGAATTGCGATCTCTCCTCCGGCACCCGTGTAAATTCTTTCTCCCAGTATGCCCTCACCTATACGGTGAATGCCTTTTGTCAAGAGGCTGATAGGAGAGGAAACCGTCCTGGAAAAATACAGCGCCATGATAATAGTCAACATAAGAGAGATAAAAGTGATTGAAACTCCATTACTAATAATTTCCTTTTGAGCCATGCTTATTCCGTTACGTGAAATCTCGACTATCAGCACTCCGATCATTT
>DRJN01000173.1 GCA_011052165.1 Gammaproteobacteria bacterium | reverse complement strand
GAGGAAGGCATCAGTCATTTTCACAGAAAAATGCTTTCTGTCGTCGATTACCACGCTGGGTGGCATGATCTGGATAATGTGGAACGATTCATACTACACGCGCCATCCTGGCCATTGTTTACCGCCTTGTAAAATAGCTTGATGGAGTATATCGGCTACCTGCTAACCGGTATACTGTCCCCAGAATGGCAGAATTGAAACGACCGATATGCGTACGAAAACGAAGCTCCTATTTATCAGCTTGCTGGGATTGGCCGTGGTACTGTTCTTCGCCTGGCGGATGGTACGGCCGCTGCATGTTTTTACCGTCGCCAGACATTTCGAGTATCCCCTGGAAAGCAGGGAAATCCCGCCGCCTCTGACCGATCTCAGCGCGGCTGCGTGCGGCGTCTGCCACCGTGCGATCTACCGCGAATGGACGACCAGCATGCACAGTCGTGCCTGGACTGACCCTTATTTTCGTATAGATCGTCGTCTGGAAGGGGATGAGCAAATCTGCCTGAACTGCCACACCCCGCTCGACCGGCAACAGAAATTCAGGGTGCTGGGGTTCCATGATGCTGACAAGTTTGATCCCATCCTCGCCCCCAACCCTGATTTTAGCTCTAAATTGCGGCGTCAGGGGGTCACCTGCGCCGCTTGCCATGTCCGCCATGGCATCATCTACGGCCCCTTCTCACAAAAAGCCCTGCACGATGCCCCGCACCCGACAGGACAATGGAAAAATGATAATGAGGCCTGCGCCCGCTGCCATATTGCACCCGATAAAAGTTGGGGCGTCTTCCTCAACATCCCCCCCTGCGGCACCGTGACTGAAATCCGGCTGGCCCAAAAAGAGGCCGCCCGATCCAAAATAAACGGGCGCCCACGACTGAAGATCCCGCCGCCGATACCCCGAACCGGGGCGCGGGCCTGGGTGCCAAAAACCGTTTCACCTTCTTCGGACGGCTCGCTGAAGAGTTATCTGGCGCGGCCGGTGCCCCCTGGAATCGCCACCGCGAACTGCGTTGAATGTCACATGCCACAGGTGCAGCGACCGCTCATGACCGGTTATCCTTCCCGGACGGGGCGCCACCACTTCTGGCGCGGCGGGCACGATCCACAAATGGTTCGTCAGGCGTTGAGCATCCGTTTTCGCGCTGAAAAACCGCGCCACGGCAGTGAACCCTATACTTTGACGATAACCAATACCGGGGCCGGGCACTATGTTCCAACCGGAGTACCCGACCGGTTTATCAGTGTTGATCTTCGTCTGCTCGGATCAGGCGGGCACACGCTGAAACACGAACATTACCAGTTAACGCGGTCCATCCTGTGGCGGCCGGTCGTCATTCAGTTTCAGGATACGCGCCTGAGACCGATGATCCCGCAACATTTTGTCATAAAAGCGGATCTTCGGGCGCATCCCACCGCTGTCGCCGTGGAGGCCGTGGTTCGCTATCATTTACTACCACTGGCACATCGCCGCAAGGACAAGTTGCCGATGAATGTCGCGCCTTCCCTCACCGTGTTTCGTAAACGGATTATGATCCACGCCCCCGGGTCCAGGTGACGGTCCCGCCGCCGTACCCGGAGGGGTCTAACACGCCTGTATTGAGGGATTCAGTGGATCGGTCATAACCGTGCGCCGCGCCTGCACCGCGGCTGCCAGTTCCCGCAATAGCGTTTCGCTGGCCTCCCAGCCCAGACAGGCATCAGTAATGCTCTGGCCATAAACCAGTTCCCGATCCCCGTTGTTGTCCTGACGCCCTTCCCGCAAATGGCTTTCAACCATCGTGCCCATAATATGGGTGTTGCCAGCAGCAATCTGCTGCGCGACGTCATGGGCAACCTCGACCTGACGGGTAAAATCTTTCTGGCTGTTGGCGTGACTGAAATCAATCATCACCCTCGGATCCAGGCCCGCTTTTTCCAGCGCCTCGATCGCCTTGTGCACGCTGCCGGCATCGTAGTTAGGCTGGCGACCGCCGCGCAAAATAATGTGACAGTCATCATTGCCGGTGGTGGCGAAAATAGCCGAGTTTCCGGCCTTGGTCACGGACAGAAAATTATGCGGACGACCGGCTGCACCGATGGCGTCAATCGCGACCTTAAGGGTACCATCGGTGCTGTTCTTGAAGCCCACCGGGCAGGACAGGCCGGAGGCCAGTTCACGGTGGACCTGACTTTCAGTGGTGCGTGCGCCAATGGCGCCCCAGCTGATCAAATCCGCGACATATTGCGGCGTAATCAAATCGAGAAATTCGGTTGCGGCCGGGACCCCGGCATTGTTCACATCCAGAAGCAGCTTGCGCGCCAGATGCAGGCCTTTGTTGATCTGAAAACTTTCGTCCAGATCCGGATCATTGATCAGCCCTTTCCAGCCCACCGTGGTTCTTGGCTTTTCAAAGTACACACGCATGACGATGAGCAGATCCTTCTCCAGCTCGGTGCGCAACAACTGCAATTTTTGGGCGTACTCCAGCGCCGCCTCAGGATCATGCACCGAGCAGGGGCCAACGATGACCAGCAGGCGATCGTCCTTGCCACGCAGGATATTGTGAATGGCCGTGCGGGTGTCAAAAATCAGCCGGCTGGCGGTTTCCGAAATAGGGCAGTCCTGGTGCAGCTGAATCGGGGGAATGACCTCTTTCAGCGCCGTGATGCGCAGATCGTCCGTTTTGTATTTCATATTCATAGCCGACAATTGTAGCGTGAATACCCCACCGGCTAAAGCCGGATTGCTTGGCTATTCCTGCCGTTCGGATTAAAGTTGTGGGGCTTCCTTTTATTCGCCACAGCCTGCCCCCAAAAGCTTCAAAGGTGGTGAACCCCTTTCCTGTTGTCACTGTGCTGCGGTAATTGTTGCTCGGTGATCAGGTAATGGCTCATCGCCACCAGGGGTGTTAACAGCACGCGCACCAACTCACGCAGGCGGGGACGGCTACGGATATAGTCCGCCAACGGCGGGCTGTAACGGTAATACTGGCGCACAAACCAGCGGCCGGCCCGGTTATCGAGCAGGTAATAATCCCGAAACGCGCGCAGGTAACGGACCTCCTTCTGCATGTCACTGCCCCAGGCGGCGGTCGCAATGAAACAGCCGCTCCTGCCTCCACCGCCACCGCTAACTTTCAGTGCTGCGACCGCCAATGTTGAGGCGCTGATATTATTGGCTTGTGCCGCCTCCGGGTTGACGCTGTGAACGATGGCCGTGTTGATCTGGCTTCCGGCTGTGTCCATGCTGGCCACGATATTTACCGTATAACTGCCTCCTCCGCCCATCAGGGTTCCCAGCCCGCAGGAAACAACGCCATTGGCCTGGGCGCAACTGCCCTGTGATGCGGAAGCCGAAACAAAGCTGGCGCCCTGAGGTAGAAGGTCGGTCAGAAAACCCCCCGTCGCATCAAAACCGCCGTTATTACTAATAGTCAGCGCATAGGTGACTTTAGAACCGGCGTCCACTTTGCTGGGCGACAGGCTCTGGGTGACCGCCAGATCCACCGTATTACTGTCAACATTGATCGCCCCCCAGCCCACATCACTCAATAACGGTGCCGCCAGGCCCAGGGCATGGTTTGCCGCGAGGTAATTCGGCTCCATCAATTGATCCGGTGACAGTGCGGTGCTGAAATGCGACACCGACGAATCCGACTCCTGTGGCGAAGGCGCATACATTTCCACATGCCCATTCGAGACACCGGCGGTCAGGCTGGCGCTGGCGGCGGTCACGGCGGCACCGGTCCAGTCCAGATCACCTGTGGCCGTGCTCGCTGTCACCCGCTGTGCATTAGTCATTGAGGGATAGTCCGGCGGTGACGCGCCATGCTGTTCAAGCAGACGCATGTAGGCATCATCCAGACCCAGCAGTTTCTCACCGGTCGCCAGGGTGACGAAATCACCGAAGCCCAGACCATGAATTAACTCATGCATGGCCACGGTCACAAAATCAATGTCGGTGCCCGGCGCCGCATCCAGACCGTAATACCAATGGGTGCTGCCCATTACCGTATTGCCATCTATATCCTGGTTAAAGGTGATGTTGATTTCATTGCCGGTACCGAGCTTGGTGCCCGCCAGTTTTTCCGCCAGTACCAGTGGATACCAGGTATTGGCGACCGGCGCATTGCTAAAGTCCCGCACGACGCTGGTCGTGCTGGCGGAACCCAGTGTGGCGCTGGTCGCACTGCCCCCCAGCGCCACCATTTTTGCGTATACCTTGATCTCGACATTGCTGTTGATAACCTGTGCGATCAAATCAGCGGCATACTGCAGCGCATTCAGGCGCGCCTGCCCCAGAGTAAGCGCGGAATTGTTGCCTGCCGCCGTGAAGGGGGCGCTGTCCTTAAATCCTTCGTTCGCGGCATCACCATCGATAACCACAATCCTTGTCGCCGCCTGCAATGAGAAAACCGGCAACAGTAATAATGTCAACGTCAAAAAGCGGATGCCGGAATGACAAAACACGGACACGAGACGATGAAGCATCTTATTTCTGTCTATCAGAATAAGGGGCCGGAAGATCCAGCAAGATGCCGCCGCCCTTCGCAGGTGATTTATACTCCTGTGCAGGCCTGGTTGCCCCCCCCGGCCTCTTTATCTGCTGCAAAGCCTGAGGCAGAACTCGGGAAGTAGAGGTGTCACTGGGCGGTGGTGGTGGTGAAACAAATTTCCCCGTCACAGGATCCTTGTATACATGCATGCCAGGTGGCGACGGCTGAGCGGATGGCGAATGAGGCTTTTGTCCGCCACCACAGGCCGGCAAAACAACAAAAGCCCCCAACAGACAAAAAACTTTTAACACTAACTGTAGCGGTATCCTGATTTTTCGCATGGCTTTCATTGACCCAGGGTTGTGAAGACTATCCTGCATGGTTGCAAAACATATGAATGGTTGCATCAGTATTGGCGTCATAGCCCCCTCTCCCTCTGGGAGAGGGTTGGGGTGAGGGAATAAAATACATGCCAATACTGATGCAACGATTAATAGTAATTTATGATTGTTAAATTTATACGAAAATCATGCCATAAGCGATAGAACAGAGTCCCTATCGCACACAGATGAACAACTTTTTTGAATGATTGCGCTTGCTGGCTTGCAGGCCGTTCGGAAAGAAAAAAAGATCTAAAAAAATAGCAACTATTCAACTCACTGGGGCAGGGTCTCCAATTACTGTCCAGCTTACGTTGTTCGATGCAATGGGTAACATGGCTTCCGGCAATAGCCGCTTAATAGTTACAAAAAATATTAACTCAAGGAAGGTTGTAACGATCAGCTCCAAACGGATAGCAAGCACGATTATTGGTGGTTTAATATCAATCGTTACATAATTTATCCCCTCACCCCAACCCTCTCCCGGAGGGAGAGGGGGCTATGATGCAAATACTTATGCAACGATTAATACAAAGGATGCCGCGTGTTATAACGGCATCAGGCACCCAGTGCGGCAAAACTGCGACTGCGGATTTCATCCACGCCGCCTACGCCCTCAATCTTTGCATATTGGGGCGCACCTTCACCCCCCTTGTCGGCCCAACCGGAATAGAAGTCCACCAGGGGTTCAGTCTGCTCATGATAAACCGACAGGCGCTTGCGTACAGTGTCTTCCCGATCATCATCACGCTGAATCAGATCGTCGCCCGTTTCATCATCCTTGCCTTCCACCTTCGGCGGGTTAAAAACGATGTGGTATGTTCTGCCGGAGTCAGGATGTACACGCCGACCACTCATGCGTCGAATGATCTCATCATCATCCACATTAATCTCCAGTACGTAGTCAACATGGATGCCGCGTGACTTCATACCTTCAGCCTGGGGGATGGTGCGAGGAAAACCATCCAGCAAATAGCCCTTCGCGCAATCCGGTTCTTTCAGGCGCTCGTCCACCAGCCCCAGAATAATATCGTCGGACACCAGCCCACCGGCATCCATGATTTTTTTGGCTTCCAGGCCCAGCGGTGTCCCCGCCTTGACCGCCGCACGCAGCATGTCGCCGGTCGAAATCTGGGGAATGTTAAATTTTCCCTTGATGAAATTGGCCTGTGTGCCTTTACCGGCCCCCGGGCCGCCCAGCAGAATTAACTTCATAATCACGCTCCGTCATTGTCGCAAGAAGAGAAGATGATTATCACGCTGCAAGTCCGAGTGCGCCACTCAAGCCCTTGAATGGGGCAATGGATTGAGCTAATGACCCCGATGTTTTCAGTCGCGGGTTATTCCAAAGTGAGATCATAAACAGGGGTATCCGGCATACAGGGGGTGACCCTCATGCTATTTCAAGGAGTGCAACGCTGCTTTTACCACCATCGCCACCACTTCTGATCTATACTGATGGGCAGGCCTCAGCAGGCAATAACAATGCAAACTCAACTGATCGATCCCTTTGGTCGAAAAATCGAATATGTCCGTCTCTCGGTGACGGATCGTTGTGACATGCGCTGCTTTTACTGCATGCCGCAGGGTTTCAACGATTTTAAGGAGCCGGAAGACTGGCTCACGTTTGCCGAAATCGAACGCGTGATTAATGCCTTTGGCGAGCTGGGCGTCAGCCGGGTACGTTTGACCGGCGGCGAACCTTTGGTACGCAAGGGTATCGTCGAACTCAGTCAAACCCTGGCCGCGTTGCCCGGCATTCAGGATCTTTCCCTTAGCTCCAACGCGACCCGCATGGATAAATACGCCGCTGATTTGCGCCAGGCAGGCGTCAAGCGTATCAATGTCAGCCTCGACAGCCTGCGCCCGGATGTTTTCAAAGAAATCACCCAGGGTAAGCTGGACAAAGTTATCAACGGACTGATGACCGCCAAAGCCGCGGGCTTTGGACCAATCAAAATCAACATGGTGATGATGAAGGATATCAACGACAGGGAAGCCGAAGATATGGTGGAATTCTGCATTGAGCACGATTTCACCCTGCGCTTCATCGAAACCATGCCCATGGGCGACACTGGCCGCCATGCCAGTCGCCACTATATCAGCCTGCAAACGATCGAACAGCGTCTGGGTGAGCGCTATGAACTTATCCCCGGCATGATGCCCGGCGGCGGTCCCGCCCGTTATGTACAGGTTGCCGGCACCGAGCTGCGCATCGGTTTTATCACGCCCATATCCCAGCACTTCTGCGAAACCTGCAACCGGGTCCGGCTATCGGTGGATGGCGTCCTGTATATGTGTCTGGGACAGGAGGAACGCTACCCTCTGCGGCCCCTGCTGCGCGAGGGCATATCTGATGATGAACTGAAACAGCACATCATCAAAGCCCTGACGCTCAAACCCCGCAACCACGACTTCAACCAAAAACCCGAGCAACTGGTGCGCTTCATGTCCATGACCGGCGGCTGATGCACCAAACGGCTAAAGCGGTTAGGTACTCCGTTTGCTAAAACTCTTTACCCGGCTGCAAAGCCTGTGCGCAAAGGCCCGGTCTTTGCTAAAGTGCAGTACTTATTAATCGTTGCACAAGTATTTGCATGTATTTTATCCCCTCACCCCCACCCTCTCCCAGAGGGAGAGGGGGCTATGGTGCAAATACTGTTGCAACGATTAATACCACTAGAATTTTCAGGAATCCGCATGACTACACACTTTGATCTGATTGCCATTGGCGCGGGTAGTGGCGGCCTCTCAGCCGCCGAGCGCGCTGCCGAATACGGCAAAAAAACCGCCGTCATTGAAAATAACAAGCTGGGGGGCACCTGCGTCAATATCGGCTGTGTCCCTAAAAAAATTATGTGGTTTGCCTCGGGCATCGCTGAGACCCTGCACAACGCCAGCGGTTTCGGTTTTGAGGTGGATCTATGCAGTTTCAACTGGAAAAGACTGGTGGCGGCAAGAGAAAAATATATAAAAGGTATTCTCGACTGGTATGACAATTATCTGGCAGACTCCAATATCAGCCATATCCAGGGTACCGGCCGTTTCGTGGACGCACACACCATAGACGTGGACGGAAAACAGTACACCGCTGATCACATCGTCATTGCCCCCGGTGGCAAACCCGTCATCCATGATATTCCCGGCGCGGAACATATGCTCACCTCAGACGGTTTTTTTGCCCTCAAAGAACAACCCCGGCGCGTTGCCGTCATCGGCGCGGGCTATATCGCCGTCGAACTGGCCGGCCTGCTCAACGGCCTCGGCAGCGAAGTATCCCTGCTGCTGCGCAAGGATCACTTCCTCTCCAGTTTCGACGCCATGTTGCGCGAAAACCTGATGGAAGAAATGATCAACGCCGGCGTCAACATCATGCCCCGCACCAGCATTGAGCGCGTAGAGAAACGAGGAAACGGGCACCTGGACATTCATTGTGTGGGTGGCATCCGCCTGGAAGATATTGACGCGCTGATCTGCGCCATTGGCCGCGAACCCAATACCGGACTGTTGAACCTTGATGCCGCCGGTATCAGTTACAATGAACGCGGCTATATCCCCACGGATGAATTCCAGCAAACCAACGTCGAAGGCGTGTACGCCGTAGGCGATGTCACCGGCCAGGCGCAACTGACACCGGTAGCCATCGCCGCCGCCCGGCGTCTGTCCGACCGGCTGTTCAACAATATGCCGGATCGAAAACTGGACTACAGCAACATCCCCACCGTCATGTTCAGCCACCCCCCCATCGGCACCATCGGCCTGACCGAAGGCGAAGCGCGGGAAAAACACGGTGATGCAGTCAAAGTGTACCAGACCCGTTTCACCGCCATGTATCACGCTCTGAGTCCACACCCGCAACGCACCGCCATGAAACTCGTCTGCGTCGGTGCGGATGAAAAAGTCGTGGGTTGTCATATTATCGGCATGGGTGCCGATGAAATGCTGCAAGGCTTCGGCGTCGCCATCAGAATGGGCGCCACCAAGAAAGACTTTGACAACTGTGTCGCCATTCATCCCACCAGCTCGGAAGAACTGGTCACGATGCGTTGAAGCAAACCCGCCCCTAAAATAGTATGACACTTCGTACCTTTGAAAACGCCACGCCCAGAATCGGCGACGGCGTTTATATCGATGACACGGCCTTGATCATTGGCGAGGTTGAAATCGGTCGTGACAGTTCCGTCTGGCCGTTTACGATTATACGCGGTGATGTCAACTATATCCGTATCGGCGAGTGCAGCAACATTCAGGATCATAGCGTGTTACATGTCAGTCATGTGGGCGACCCTTTTAACCCTGAAGGCAACGCCCTGGAGATCGGTGATCGCATCACCATCGGCCATCGCGTCACCTTGCACGGCTGTACCATTCATAATGACTGCCTCATCGGTATGGGCAGCACGGTCATGGACGGCGCTATCGTTCACTCCGATACAATTATCGGCGCGGGATCGCTGGTGACACCGGGCAAAGAACTCGAAGGCGGTTCTCTCTGGATCGGCTCCCCGGCACGGCGGGTACGTGCCCTGACTGACGAGGAAAAGGAATCCCTTCGTTATTCCGCGCAGCATTACCAGCTTCTGAAACAACGCCACCTGAAATAAAAAAGCCCCCAGTAGGGTGGGCACGATTTTTGTGCCCACGAGAAAGACCGCCATTAACCCGGTGGGCACTCAACCCGTGCCCACCCTACGCGATGAGCCTCTACGCCTCTGCACCCTAACAACGGGTCTTTCACGTTCTCTGCGCTTATGCCCTGACCATCTCTTGTTCCCACGCTCTGCGTGGGAACAAGAAATAACCTGAAATAAAAAGCCCCCAGTAGGGTGGGCACGATTTTTGTGCCCACGAGAAAGACCGCCATTAACCCGGTGGGCACTCAACCCGTGCCCACCCTACG
>DRJN01000172.1 GCA_011052165.1 Gammaproteobacteria bacterium | reverse complement strand
GGCGGGTTGCGCCCGGACATCGCCGCGCTGGCACCGCAGGGTGAACGACGCATGGGTGCCAATCCCCACGCCAACGGCGGCCAGTTGCTCAAACCTCTGCATCTGCCCGACTATCGGGACTATGCCCTGACAGTCAGGCATCCCGGGGCCGTTCTGGGCGAAGCCACGCGGCGTATGGGCGAATACCTGCGCGACGTGATGAAGCTCAACCTGGAAGCCGCCAACTTTCGCGTTATGGGGCCGGACGAGACTGCTTCAAACCGCCTCGCCGCCCTGTTTGAAGTCACCGAGCGGGCATGGATGGCCGAAACCTTTGACTATGACGATCACCTCAGTCCGGACGGGCGGGTCATGGAAATTCTTTCCGAACACACCTGTCAGGGCTGGCTGGAAGGTTACCTGCTCACCGGCCGTCACGGTTTTTTCTCCTGCTACGAAGCTTTCATCCATATCGTCGATTCCATGTTCAACCAGCATGCCAAATGGCTCAAGGTCTGTAATGCCATTGCCTGGCGTCAGCCCATCGCCTCGCTCAATATCCTGCTCACCTCGCATGTCTGGCGTCAGGATCACAATGGCTTCTCCCATCAGGATCCGGGCTTCATTGACCATGTAGTGAACAAAAAGGCGGACGTAGTGCGCATCTATCTGCCACCCGATGGCAACAGCCTGCTCTACGTCACCCACGAATGTCTTAACTCGCGCAACCTGATCAATGTCATCATCGCCGGCAAGCAGCCCGAACCCCAGTGGCTGGACATGGATGCCGCCATCAAGCACTGCAGCGCCGGGATCGGCATCTGGGAATGGGCCAGCAACGATCAGGACGGCAAGGCGGACGTAATCATGGCCTGCTGTGGCGACGTGCCCACTATCGAAACCCTGGCCACCGTGGATCTCTTGCGCCAGCACGCGCCGCAACTGCGCATCCGCGTCATCAATATCGTGGATCTGATGACCCTGCAACCGCATGAGGAACATCCCCACGGTCTTTCCGATACTGACTTCAACGCCCTGTTTGGCACCGACATCCCGGTCATTTTTGCCTTCCACGGCTATCCCTGGCTGATTCACCGTCTGACCTACCGGCGGGCTTTCCACGAACACCTGCACGTGCGCGGTTACAAGGAAGAAGGCACCACTACCACCGCCTTCGACATGGTAGTGCGCAATGATCTGGATCGTTTCCATTTGTTTATGGATGTCGTGGACCGGGTGGATACCCTCGACGACCGGGCCGGACATCTGCACCAGTTAATGCGCGACAAGCTCGTCGAACATCACGAATATATTATTAAACACGGCCAGGACATGCCCGAAATCAGCCAGTGGCAGTGGCCGGTAGCAACGGAAGAATAACGTCATGAAATCTTTATACGACATGCTCCGGCCCGACCTGCCTGATGAACTGAACAATCTCTACACCCTGGCGCTGGATCTGCGCTGGTCCTGGAGTCATGTGGCCGATGCGCTGTGGCGCCGCATCGACGAGCCGCTCTGGCGCCAGACCCACAATCCCTGGCTGATTTTGCAGACCGTCAGCGGTCAGCATCTCAAACAACTGGCTGCTGATCCGGATTTCATCGCCCTGCTACAGGATCTGCGCAACGAGCAGTCCACCGCACAATCTGCACCCGGCTGGTTCCAGCAAAATGAAACCGATGCTCCGCTCACCCGTGTCGCCTATTTCAGTATGGAATTCGGCCTCAGCGAGGCTTTGCCCATTTATTCGGGCGGGCTGGGCGTACTCGCGGGTGACCATCTTAAAACCGCCGGCGAGCTGGGCGTACCGCTGGTGGGCATCGGTCTGCTCTACCAGCAGGGATACTTCCGTCAGGGACTGGATGCCGACGGCAACCAGTTGGCCTTTTTTCCCTATAACGATCCCAGCCAGTTACCCTTGCGACCGGTACGTGACACCGGTGGCGAATGGCTGCATGTACAGGTAACGCTGCCCGGGCGTAGCCTGCGGCTGCGCCTCTGGCAGGTGCAGGTGGGTCGCGTGGTACTCTACCTGCTGGACAGCAATGCCCTCTTTAATACCCCGGCCGACCGGGGTATCACCAGTGAACTGTATGGCGGCGGTTCGGAAATGCGCCTGCAACAGGAAATCATCCTGGGCATCGGCGGTTACCGCGTCCTGCAAGCGCTGGCTATCAAGCCCGAAGTCTGCCATCTCAACGAAGGCCATGCGGCCTTTGTGGTGCTGGAACGCGCCCGGCAATTCATGCTGGATCAACGGGTCAGCTTCGAGGTCGCGCTCACCGCCACCCGTGCCGGCAACCTGTTTACCACCCATACTCCGGTAGAAGCCGGTTTTGATCGTTTCGCCCCGGCTCTTCTGAAACAATATATGGCCGACTATGCTCAGGATCTCGGTATTCCGTCTGAGCAATTACTGGCTCTGGGCCAGAGTCCGAGCGATGGCAAACAGGAAGCTTTTAGCATGGCCCTGCTGGCTATGCGTGGCAGTGGCGCTATCAACGGCGTCAGCCGCCTGCACGGCGAGGTCAGCAGAAAAATTTTCCAGCCCCATTTTCCGCGCTGGCCCGAAGTGGAAGTCCCCATTGCTCATGTCACCAACGGCGTGCATGTGCCCAGCTGGGATTCTCTTGGCGCCGACTCGCTGTGGACTTCAAGCTGCGGAAAGGAGCGCTGGCGTGAAGATCTGCAAAATATCGAAACACATATTAAAGACATTTCTGACGATGAGCTATGGGCCATGCGCACCCAGAACCGTCTGCATCTTATCGAATGGCTACGCGAACACCACTGTTACCAGCAGTCGTTGCGCGGTCAGCGAATTTCGGCAACCCGCACCGAAGCCCTGCTCGATCCCAATTCCCTGACTCTGGGTTTTGCGCGCCGCTTTGCCACCTACAAACGCCCCAATCTGCTGCTGCACGATCCCGATCGCTTCGCCCGCCTGCTGAACCGTAGCGACCAACCGGTGCAAATGGTGCTTGCCGGCAAGGCCCACCCACAGGATCACGCCGGCCAGGCCATGATCCGCGCCTGGATTGAATTTATTGATCGTTACCGCTTACAGGAACGTGTCATTTTTATTATTGATTACGACCTCCTCACCGCCGAACAACTGGTGCAGGGGGTCGACCTGTGGATCAACACCCCGCGCCGCCCCTGGGAAGCCTGTGGCACCAGCGGCATGAAAATACTGGTTAACGGTGGACTGAACCTGTCCGAACTGGATGGCTGGTGGGCCGAAGCATGGCAACCTGAAGTAGGCTGGGCACTAGGTGATGGCCAGGAACACGACAGCGATCCTGCCTGGGACTACAAGGAAGCCGATGATCTTTACCAGTTGCTGGAAGAAGACATTATCCCCGCCTTTTATCAGCGCGATCATCAGGGCATACCCACGCGCTGGGTGGAACGTATGCGCAGCAGCATGGCCGTCCTGACGCCGTTTTTTTCCACCAACCGCATGGTGCGGGAATACACTGAACGTTATTATCTGAAGATGGCGAAAGCGTACCGGCAGCGCAGTGCGAACAAGGCGGCTCGCGCGTGGCAGATTGAACAGTGGAATGAACAAATCAACCAGCACTGGGGGAACATTCGCCTTGGCAATCTGGAAACCGAATCGGCCGACAATCGCCATGCGTTTACGATCCAGGTCTACCTGGATGATCTGGACGCCGGGATGGTGCAGGTGGAGCTCTATGCCGATCCCCCTGATCTACACGGGGAACTGTCTGAGGATCAAGCGGAACCGGAGCGCCATATCATGGAAAAGATGGATCACCTGAGTGGTGCGGTGCATGGATACCGTTACATGACAGTCATCGCAAACCAGCGTCCTGTCAGCGACTACACGATACGTATTATTCCCTGTTACCCGGGAGTACAGGTGCCACTGGAAAATCAGCACATTCTCTGGCAACGCTAATTCAGTAAAGCAAATAGAATAACCTGGTGAGCGCTAAAACACGGGCAAAATGAAGAGGGAGCTGGAGCCGTTATTGAGTCCGCCAATTCACATTTACAGGGAGAGATGAATAATGATTCAATCGACCACCAATGCAGACACCATAAACCCGGGACTCAGCTCCGAGGAAGCAAAACAACGTCTTCAACAATACGGCCTCAACGCCCTGCAAGAAACAAAGGTCTCACCGCTGCTGAAACTGTTAGGCTATTTCTGGGGGCCGATTCCCTGGATGATTGAAGTGGCGGCCATTCTTTCGGCACTGGTGCAGCACTGGGCTGACTTCTGGATCATCATCGCTCTGCTGCTGTTCAATGCGGGTATCGGCTTCTGGCAGGAATTTACCGCAGGCAATGCGGTGGAGGCGCTAAAGAAACAACTGGCCATGAAAGCCCGGGTTCTGCGCGACGGACAGTGGCGGGAAATCGATGCCCAGCAGCTGGTGCCTGAGGATGTGATCCGCATTCGACTGGGTGATGTCGTACCCGCCGATGTCAGACTGATCGACGGCGATTACCTGAGTGTCGATCAGTCAGCGCTGACAGGCGAATCCCTGCCCGTGACCAAGCAACAGAACGATGAAGCTTTTTCCGGCACCATTGTCAAACAGGGTGAAATGGTCGCACAGGTCACCGCCACCGGCCAACACACCCGTTTTGGCAAAACTGCCAGCCTGGTAGAACAGGCAAAAACTGTCTCCCATTTTCAAAAAGCGGTGCTCAGCATCGGCGATTACCTGATTTATGTCAGTCTGGCGCTGGTGACCCTGTTGGTACTGGTACAATTGCACCGCCATGTCCCCTGGCTGGAACTGGTGCAGTTTGCCCTGATTCTGACGGTCGCCTCAATTCCGGTGGCCATGCCCGCTGTGCTCTCCATGACCATGGCCGTAGGCGCTATGGCGCTGTCGAAACGCAAGGCCATCGTTACCCGGCTGGAGTCCATCGAAGAAATGGCCAGCATGGATATACTCTGTTCGGACAAAACCGGCACCCTGACCCAGAACCGTCTGAGCCTGGGCGAGATCGAAGTTTTCCACGCCGGTGACGAGCAGGCGGTATTGCTGATCGCCGCTCTGGCTTCACGCGCGGAAGATCAGGATGCTATCGACGAAGCCGTGCTCCAGGGTCTGAAAGACCGGACCCGGCTGGATGAATTTCAGCAAACGGTCTTCGTTCCTTTCGATCCGGTGCATAAGCGTACCGAAGCCACCATACAGGATCCTGACGGCCATTCTTTTCAGGTCAGCAAGGGTGCGCCCCAGGTGATTATGGAGCTGGCGAGATTGTCC
>DRJN01000171.1 GCA_011052165.1 Gammaproteobacteria bacterium | reverse complement strand
CGGTGAGCGCCGGTACTAGCAGGACGACGAAAACCGGCATCACGAACTGTATCAGCGGCGCGAAGCGAAATACCCAGGAGGAATCTTCGGAAACCAACTCTTCCTTGGTGAAGAGTTTGGCGATGTCGCGGTAGGGCTGGAAGATGCTCGGGCCGTGCTTGCCCTGCATCATTTCCTCGATGCGCGCGAGTACGCCGCTCACCAACGGCGAGAGGAGGATCAGAAAGGCGGCTTGGAGAAGATTGGCGAGCAGATGATTAACGAGACCCGGCACACACCCTCCTCACACTAAACACTATTCCCGCGGCTCAAACAGCAGCCACCTGTAGATAAGAGTCATCAGCCGAGAGGGCGATTCCGGCGTGCGCCGCGGCGAACTCCTTCACCATTGAATTAAATGTTACCCCCCCCCCAACGCCTATGCAAGCATCCGATTGCGTAACGTGCAATTGTCGGGCAGCTTCTTAATCCCTTGTGACCCTTATCCCTTATCCGCTTATCTGCGCGTTTGGGATCAGGCGCAGATCAGGGAATAATGTCCTGGCGTTCAGCGGTCATCGCCTGTCAGCGATCATTTTCGCCAGAATGACGGCGTCAGGAATACCAGCAGGGTGAAGATTTCCAGTCGTCCCAGCAGCATGGCGAAGCACAGCACCCATTTGGCTGCGTCTGTCAGTGAGGCGTAGTTGAGCGCCACATCACCCAGACCGGGGCCGAGATTGTTCATGGTAGCGGCGACGGCGGAGAAGGCGGTTACCTGATCCAGACCGGTCATCATCATGATCAGCATAATGGCGACGAAGGCGACGACATAGGCGGAAAAGAAGCCCCAGACCGATTCCACTACCCGCAGTGGCATGGCTTTGCCGCCAATCTTGATAGGGACAACCGCGTTGGGGTGAATGACGCGCATGATTTCGCGCAAGCCCTGGCGCAGCAGCAGCAGAAAACGAATGACTTTCATCCCACCACCGGTCGAACCGGCGCAGGCGCCAATGAAACTGGTGAACATCAGTATGACCAACAGAAAATCCGGCCAGAGATGATACTGATAAGTGGTAAAGCCGGTAGTGGTGCCGATGGACACCACCTGAAAAATACCGTGAATCAGAGTTTCGTGGTGGCTGGCGAACAGACCTTTATAATAAAGATAGCCCGTGGTGACAACACAGGCGGTCAGCATGAGGGCAACATAGGTTTTAAATTCAGAATCGAACAGATAATTACGCAGGTTGCGTGTACGCCATGCTCTAAAGTGGAGGCTGAAATTGACGCCGGACAGGAACATGAAAACGATGGCCACAACTTCAACCATGGGTTTGTCGATAAAATAACCCATATTAGCATCGTGGGTGGAAAAGCCACCAATAGATACCGTTGAAAAACTGTGCGCGACTGCATCAAAGGCATCCATGCCCGCCATCCAGTAACCGATGCCACAGGCGACGGTCAGGGTCAGATAGACAAACCAGAGCGCTCTGGCAGTTTCGGTAATGCGCGGCATGAGTTTGCTGCTCTTGATGGGACCGGGTGTTTCGGCGCGGTAGAGCTGCATACCGCCGATGCCAAGCATGGGCATGATGGCCACGGCCAGGACGATGATACCCATGCCGCCCAGCCACTGTAATTGCTGGCGATAATAGAGAATACTTTTGGGTAGTTGATCGAGTCCTTGCAGGACCGTCGCCCCGGTGGTGGTCAGGCCCGAGAGAGATTCGAATACGGCATTGGTAATGCTCAGGTGCGGATGGTCGGCCAGGATGAAGGGGATCGCACCAAACAGGCTCAGCACCGTCCAGAACATCACGACCACCAGGAAACCGTCACGCAGGTGCAGTTCCCGGCGCTGGTTTTTCACCGGCAGCCAGAGCAGGATGCCGGCAACCAGGGTGATGGCAAAGGTATAAAGGAAAGGCTGAAGGCTGCCGTCCCGATAAATGATCGACACCAGCATGGGTGGCAGCGTGGTGACGCTGAATATCATCAGCAAAAGACCGATCATGCGCTGGATAACGAGGAATTGCATTTTTTAGGGCGAGGAGCTAGGGCCTGGGGGTGAGGGGATAAAATACATGCAAATACTTATGCAACGATTAATATGGTATCTTTTTATGTCCACAATAATTTAGTTCTCGGTTTCTCACCCCGGGTTCTTTTAAATAAAAGTAATCCCGACCTGGAACAGTTTCTCTACCTGTGAGATGCGGTTCTTGTCGATCAGGAACAGAATCACATGGTCTTCCGGTTCGATGACGACGCCGTGATGAGCGATGATGACCTGACTGCCGCGCACAATGGCGGCAATGGTAGCGCCCTGGGGCAGTTTGAGTTCACCGAGGCTGCGGCCAACGACTCGTGACGAGTCTTTGCTGCCGTGGGCAATCGCTTCGATGGCTTCGGCCGCGCCACGGCGCAGAGAGTGAACCTTGACCACGTCGCCGCGGCGTACGTGAGTGAGTAAACTGCCGATCGTGGATTGCTGAGGAGAAATGGCAATGTCGATGTCACCGCTTTGCACCAGATCGACATAGGCCGTGCGGTTAATCAGGGTCATTACCTTGCGTGCCCCCAGTCGCTTGGCCAGCATGGATGAGAGAATATTGGCTTCGTCGTCGTTGGTCAGGGCGCAGAAGACATCGATGTTTTCGATATTTTCTTCCTGCAACAATTCCTCGTCGGCGGCATCGCCTAACAACACCATGGTGTTATTCAGCTCGTTTGAAATGTCAAGGGTGCGGGCAGCATTGTGATCGATCAATTTGACCTGATAGTCATTTTCCAGCGCCATGGCGACGCGCTTACCGATATTCCCGCCGCCGACGATCATGATTCGCCGGTAGGGGGTATCCAGGCGTCGCAATTCACGCATGACGGTGCGGATGTGTTTGGTGGCGGCGATAAAGAAGACCTCATCATCGGCTTCAATCACCGTGTGGCCCTCGGGAATGATGGCGCGATCCTGACGATAGATGGCGGCCACGCGGGTTTCGACGCCGCGCGGCATATGTGCGCCAATTTCACGCAGCTCATGGCCGACCATGGGACCGCCGTAGTAGGCGCGCACGCCGACCAGTTGTACCTGACCGTTGGCGAAATCCAGTACCTGCAGGGTGCCGGGATGCTGGATCAGACGTTGTATATAATCGGTAATGATCTGTTCCGGACTGATGAGTACATCAATCGGCAGCGCCTCCTGGCTGAACAGACGTTTGTGCTTCAGATATTCGATCGAGCGTACGCGGGCGATCTTGGTGGGTGTGTGAAACAGGGTGTAAGCCACCTGGCAGGCGATCATGTTGGTCTCATCGCTGTCGGTGACGGCGATGAGCATATCCGCATCATCCGCACCGGCGCGGCTGAGCACATCCGGATGTGAGGCGTGGCCGTAAACCGTACCCAGATCCAGCCGGTCCTGCAAGGCCTGCAGGGCGGCCTCGTTTTTATCAACAATGGTGATATCGTTGGCTTCACTGGTCAGATTTTCTGACAGCGAACTGCCTACCTGACCGGCGCCGAGGATGATAATTTTCATAGGGTCCGTTTGTTATTTGCGTTTGTTATTGGGAAAACGTGGGTTCATTTTTCCGTTGTATAGTGAGCCTGTTCGACCGGGTTCAGGAGCGGTTTTCCGAACCATGAATGGAGAATAGCGTGAACATTATAATGTTATCTATTATACCCTTCGACAGGCTCAGGGCGAACGGAATTAATCTCTTTGGGTGTAATTTTCCCTGCCGCTTGCGGCGAAAAACAGTAGCAGTAGGATGGGTAGAGCGAAGCGAAACCCATCAGCACGCCACAACTTAATACCCCGTCCGTTTGCGGCGGGGTAGTTTATTCAAGGCGCGCTTAGTTTTTGTTATCTTTTGGATCAATTCCCAGGCTTCGCAGTTTACGATACAGGTGGGTGCGTTCCAGCCCGGCTATTTGCGCCACCTTGCTGACATTACCGTTATTCAGGCGTAACTGATGGCGTAGATAACGGCGCTCGAATTCTTCCCGTGCTTCGCGCAGGGGGCGAACAAAGTCATCGGCTTGCGTATTCGATTCGTCAGAGCGGGGGGTGGTCGTGCTTGCCGGTAGCGGCTCGCCCAGCGCCATATCGACCTCTTCCAGCGTGATTTCTTCACCCTTGCTGATGATTAGCAGCCGTTGCACCAGATTTATGAGTTCACGAATATTGCCTGGCCAGGGATAGTTACGCAGGCGGTTCTGGGCGGCGAGGCTGAAATGACGGTAGGGCAGGCTTTCTTGTTCAATAAAATAATGGCTGAAGTAAGCCAGTAATTCAGGTATATCCTCGCGGTGTTCACGCAACGGCGGAATGTGTATCGGCACCACGTTGAGTTGATAATAAAGATCCTTGCGGAAATGATCGTTGCTAATCTGTTGTTGCAGATCATGGCAACTGGCGGCAATGATACGGGCATGCATCTGTACCGGTTGCTCGCCGCCGATGCGTACAAAGGACTTGGCCGAGAGGGCGGAATGCAGGCGGCGCTGGGTGTCAGGATCCATTTCAGCAATGTCGTATAGCAGCAGGCTGCCGCCATTGGCCTGCTCCAGCAGACCGTAGTGCACTTTGCCGCCTTCTTCGTAGCCGAACAGTTTGCGGGCCGAGTGTTTTTCCGGGAGAGCCCCGATGTTGACTTCAATCAGACGCCGGGTACTGCGCTTGCTCATCGCGTGCAGATAACGGGCGGCGACGTTCATGCCGCAACCGGGTTCACCATCCAGCAGCACCCAGCTGTCATGTCCGGCAACCTGCTGCAATTGCTCGCGTAGTTTTTGCATGGGCGGACTTTTGCCGATGGGTTCCTTAATGCTGGCGGTCTGACTGAGCAGGCCGCGGTTTTCCTGTTGCAGCGTGTCGGTCTCCAGGGCATGCTCAATCGTGAGCAGCAGTTTGGCCAGGGACAGCGGTTTCTCGATGAAGTCATAGGCGCCCAGACGGGTGGCTTCGACCGCGGTTTCTACGGTGCCGTGGCCGGATATCATGATCACCGGCATCGGTAGATGGCCTTCCTCGGACCATTCTTTGAGCAGGCTGATGCCATCCAGATCCGGCATCCAGATATCCAGCAGTACCAGGTCGGGGCGGCGCTGGCGGTGGGCGATGCGGGCGGCCTCGCCGTTCTCGGCCACGCTGACTTCATAGCCTTCGTCTTCGAGAATTTCCTGTACCAGATGGCGGATGTCCGGTTCGTCGTCGACTACCAGAATATATGGGGCGCTGTGAGTGCGGGGTTCGCTCATGTCAGTGGTGGTAAGCGGTTGCATGGTGATGGCTGTTATTATGTTCGGGTGATTCCGTGCGAGCGCGGGCACCGTGTGCTACCGGTAATCGTATCACTATACTGGCGCCAGCGCCCTTGTTGTTTTCCGCCCACAGTACGCCGCCATGTTCCTCGACAATTTTCTTGACAATGGCCAGGCCCAGACCGCTGCCCTTCGGTTTGCTGGTGACATAGGGTTCGAACAGGTGATCAAACATATCCTGGGGAATACCGGGACCGGTATCACTCAGACGTAGCTCGACGAACTGGCAGGCATGCTCCTCAAGGCAGCGAGTGAGGATTTTGATATCACCGTCCGCAGTTCGGGGTATGGCTTCCTGGGCGTTTTTCAGCAGGTTGTGCAGCAACTGGCGCACGCGACCGGCATCGGCCTCTACCGGGGGGATAGCCGGATCCAGATCGAGATTGAACTGTAAACGGGAGCCGGCGTCATGGTAGAGATCCAGCACTTCCTCGATCAGGCGGTTGAGGTTCAGGGGTTCCAGTTCCAGTATTGGCATGCGCGCGTATTCACTGAAGGCCTTGACCAGCCCCTTCATGGTTTCCACCTGCTGGACGATGGTGTGGGTAGCCCGATCCAGTACCTCGGCATCTTTTTCCGGCATGGTGTGCAGATATTTATGGCGCAGGCGTTCGGCGGAAAGCTGGATGGGTGTCAGCGGGTTTTTAATCTCGTGCGCCAGACGGCGGGCGACTTCCCCCCAGGCCGCATTACGCTGGGCCTGCAGCAGGGTGGTGATGTCATCGAAGACAATGACCAGACCTTCGGGGCGGTCGTCGCTGCCGGGGAGAAGGGAGCCACGGCACATCAGCACCTTGTGTCCGGCCGGACCCCGCAGGCTGGTTTCCGCCTGCCAGCCGGATTCATTATCAGCCTGCCGGCTGCTCACGGTATCGATAAAAACCTGCAGGCCCGGATTTTTTTTCGCCAGCGTTCTTAACGGCTGCTGCAGGAAGGCGCCGATGTCCAGCCCCAGGATCTGGCTGGCCGTTCTGTTGCAGGTGCGCAGCTTGAGTTGGCTGTCCAGGGTCAGCACCCCGGAGGACAGATTGGCGAGGACGGTTTCGAGATACGTGTGCTGGGCCAGCAACTGCCGCTGGCTATCGCTGGCCTCTTCCCGCGCCTGGGCGATTTTCCAGGTCATGTCATTGAAGGAAGTGACCAGAAAACCCAGCTCATCATTGCCGGGCAAGGGCAGGCGTTTGTCATAGTCGCCTGCCGCCACGGCGCGGGTGCCTTCTACCAGATCATAAATGGGGGCGGTCAAGCGCCGCGCCGCATAGAAGGCCGCCCAGATGGCGGTGAGAATGCTCAGCAGTAGCACCAGCGACAGGGTGAGGATGAAGCTGTATTTCAAGGGGGTGCGTAAATAGGTGATTTCCTGGTACTGGCCGAAGGCGGACTGCACGCTGTTTGCCAGTTCCTTCATATGTTCGGCGACCGGGAACAGCGCTTGCAGGATACGGCCTTCACTGATGATGCCGGTGCCGGGCACGGCCACGGCGGCACGAATATACAGGCCGGCATCCTTAACCGGAATCAGGCCCACCTTGTAGGCGCGCTGGTGGAGTAGATGCAGGGTGGTGTTATCCAGATGCACGGGCACCAGACGCGAGATTTCGGTACTGTTGGAGGCGATGATCTGGCCGTTCTTTGAAAACAGGGTGAGTTCCAGGGCGCCCAGCTCCACGCGCATATCGTTGAGCTTTAGCGCCACCAGATTGTTTTGTGTGTCTTCCAGTTGCTGTGCCGCCTGACGGGTGCGCTGCAGGCGTTCACGCATGCGTCCATCCAGCGCGGCCTGGCTGAGTTTCAGCGCATCATTGAGCGCAGTCTCCACGCGTACATCGAACCAGCTGTCGATACCGCGTCTGATGAAGTCCTGGGAAAAATAGAAAACGATGGTAACCGGGGTGACGGAGAGAATTACGAACATGACCACCAGCTTGGCGGTCAGGCGTGAGCCGGTGGCCTGTTGCCGGTATTGTTGCACCAGGAGCCACAGGCTTTTGCCGATGAGCACCAGAAACAGAAAAACAGCCAGAATGTTAATGCCCAGCAGGAGGGAATAGAGCCGGCCAAAGGTGGCGGAGTTATGGGTGGCGCCGCTCATCATATAGAGCGAGTTGAGCAGCAACAGGAACACCAGAATAATGGGGATGCCGCCTGAGAAGAAGCGCTTGATCAGGGTGTCAATGGCCATGTGTACCAGTCACTTTGCAGTCGCCAGTCAGAGGAAATATAGGCCAGCGGGCGCATGGGGGCCGGCAGGGATTCGATGTCCAGTTCGCTACGCAGACGCAGGATATAGTGCGCGTCGGGACGCAGTAGCTTGGCATCGATCAGTGGCAGATTTTCGATATGGCCGAGCGCATGCAAGGCGTCATCGAGACTGGAATAGTCCGTCTGGGTGCCGCTGTTGAGGTTGTGAATGATGAATTTTCTTGACAGGGCATGGTAGATCAGCAGATAGCCCTGTTCCAGTTTGGCGATATTTTTATTCCAGTACCAGCGTTTTTGCTCCACCTCGATATTCAGGAGAATAATCAGGGGGACGCCATTTTTCAACGCCGCCAGCGCCTCATTCGAGAATCCGTATTCGATGCGGGTGCTGAAGGAGTAGACGCCATTGCGCAAACGGGTTTCCAGTGACTTGATAATAAAGGCCTCGGCCGCCTGCGCCGGCGGTGGCGCCAGCAGGCTCAGCAGGCAGAGGCTGGTGGCCAGTGCGCATACGCGCAGGCCGGCCATTGCCGGTAATGATTTATGCCTTGCGCAAACAGGCATAAAAAAAGCCATCCATATTCTCCTCGCCGGGCAGGATTTGCCGGCCTGCCGTGGTTGGGCTGCCCCAGTCTGGCTCAATGGGTTCAAGCCGGGCATCGTCATACTTGTCCAAAAATTCTTCAATCTGCAGGCTGTTTTCTTCCGCCAGCACTGAGCAGGTTACGTACAAGAGCATACCGCCCGGAGCCAGCAACGGCCAGAGGGCCTGGAGTATTTGTTGCTGGGTGCATACCAGCGTGTCCAGATCAGCGGCGCGGCGTAGATACTTGATATCCGGGTGACGGCGAATTACGCCGGTGGCGCTACAGGGGGCATCGAGCAAAATCCGATCATAGGGCCGGCCATCCCACCAGGCTTCCGGCTGAGCGGCATCGCCGGTTATCAGCCGCGCCTTCAGTTTGAGGCGCTGAAGATTATCGCGCATATCATCGAGTCGTGCCGGAACTTTTTCCAGTGCATCCAGTTGTCCCAGTGCGGGCCATATTTCCAGCATGTGGGCGGTTTTGCCGCCGGGCGCGGCGCAGGCATCGAGAATGCGCTCGCCGGGTGCGGCCTGTAGCAGGGGCGCAGCCAGTTGTGCGGCTTCGTCCTGTACCGACACCAGGCCTTTTTTGAAGCCGGGTAATTGTTCTACCGCCACTGGGTCAAGCAGGCGCAGGCCGTCTTGCGAATGACGACAGGCTTCGGCGGGGTTACCGGCATTCTGTAACCGTAGCAGATACTCTTCCCGGCTGATCTGCTGCCGGTTGACCCGCAGGGTCATGGGGGCGGGCTGATTATTGGCGGTGGCAATCGCCTGCCAGTCATTCGGCCAGCTCGCCTGCAGTTTTTCCAGCAGCCAGTGGGGATGATCAAAGCGGCTAACGGGAACTTTTTCAACCTGTGCGAGCAAGGCTTCTGCCTGGCGCAGGTAATTTCGCAGCACGCCGTTGACCATGGCCCTGGCCCAGTTTTTTTTCAGCGCCGGGGTGAGTTTGACGGTTTCCGAGACCGCGGCATGATCCGGCACCCGCATGTGAATAATCTGGTACAGGCCAATTAATAGCAGACAGCGGAGATCGCCATCTTTGTCTTTCAGCGGTTTTTTCAGCAGTTGCAGTAAAATGGCATCGAGGCTAAAGCTGTGGCGCAGCACGCCATAGCTCAGGGCCTGGGTGAGGGCGCGGCCTTTTTGATCCGGTATGCGCGAATGCACAGTGGCCAGCGCATCAGGCAGGTTGCGGCCCTGCTCAAAGACGTGCTGCAGAACATGGACGGCGGCGAGACGAGGGTTCATAGAGCGGGGGGCTGTATTGAAAAGTTGTTTTTTACGGTAGCAGCGGGCTTGCTCGCGCTTACGCAGGGACTCAGTATATGTTTTTTCATGTCATCAGCCGGGCGCCGACGGGCAGCAGATCGCCATAGCCATTGAGAAAGGCGGACGCGTCCATGGCTTTTTTGCCGGGTGGCTGGAGCCGTTTTAGACGTAGACGCCCGCGACCGGTGGCGATGTCGATGCCTGTCTTGCGGCTGCTCAGCACCGTTCCTGGTTCTGACGATAGCCCTGTGTGGGCGGGTTCGTCATCAACAGGTTCGGCGGCCCAGATGCGCAGGATTTGATCCTCGAGACGGGTTTGCGCCACCGGCCAGGGGTTGAAGGCGCGCACGCGTCGTGCCAGTGCCGGGGCATCCTCTTGCCAGTCGAGCAAGGCCTCCTGTTTGTGGAGCTTGCGGGCATAGGTGCTGAGGCTGTTATTTTGAGCCTGGGGCTGAAGTTCGTCCCGCTTCAGCTTTTCCAGCGCCTGCTGCAAAGCCTGGCCTCCCAGGCTGGCCAGCCGGTCATGCAGACTGCCGCCGGTGTCGGTATTTTCGATAGGGCAAGCCTGTTTCAGCAAAATATCACCGGTATCCAGGCCTTCGTTCATCTGCATAATGGTGATGCCCGTTTCCTTGTCGCCGGCCAGAATTGCACGCTGGATGGGGGCGGCGCCGCGCCAGCGGGGTAGCAGGGAGGCGTGGACATTGATGCAGCCCAGACGGGGCGCCGCAAGTATGGCCGGAGGCAGCAGCAGCCCGTAGGCGGTGACCACCATCAGATCGGCGTCGAGTTTTTGCAAGGTTTCGATATCGGTGTTGTCGTTGAAGTTTTCGGGCTGACAGATCGGGATTTGATGCGCCTGCGCCAGTATTTTCACCGGGCTGGCCTGGAGTTTACGCCCGCGCCCGGCGGGCCGATCCGGCTGGGTATAGACGGCAATCACCGCGTGACCGGCATCCAGCAGCGCCTGCAGCGAAGTGGCGGCGAACGCCGGGGTGCCGGCAAAGATGAGGCGAAGTGCTGAGGTCATGGTCTGGGTCATTTCTGGGATTAAGATTCGCTGATTACTCAAAGAATAGAGAGATTAAAGATTCACACTCTTTTGGCGATAGTATGGTTATTCTGTTTGTAAACGAATACTTACATCGCCTGTTTTTCCTGTTTCTGTAGTTTTTTGCGAATTCGCTGACGCTTCAGGCTGGAAAGATAGTCAACGAACAACGTGCCCAGGAGGTGATCCATTTCATGCTGAATGCACACGGCCAGCAGATCCTCGGCCTCCATTTCAAAGACTTGCCCATCCCGGTCGCAGGCCCTCAGGCGGATATACCGGGCCCGCTCCACCGTTTCGTAAATGCCGGGAACGGACAGACAACCTTCATCAAACTCCTGGGAGCCGTCTTTTTCAAGAATTTCCGGGTTGATGAGCATTAGTGGCTGGTTTTTTTCCTCGGAGATGTCGATCACCAGGAGTTGCTTATGAATATCTATCTGGGCGGCGGCCAGACCAATGCCGGGCGCGGCATACATGGTTTCCAGCATGTCGTCGATCAGCCGATGGAGGTTGTCGTCAAAATGCTCAACAGGCGTGGCAATGGTGCGTAGGCGTTCGTCGGGATAGCGCAAAATTGTGAGCATGGACATGGAATTAATAGGATATTGATATCTTTAAGTAACAAGGATAAAAAAAGCTGCTAACATTATGATACTACTGGATAACAGTAACTGATAGTACGTGTAGTACGTGATTATCCGAATCGGCGCCTGGTTTGAAACACAGGGTTTGGAGTACACACTTGGCTTCGGCTAAGGGATTCATATGATAAATAATAAAGTGTTCGCTCAAAATTTAATACGTTTTCTTGTTCTGCTGCTGCTGGGCAGTCTGGCGGCCTGCGCCCAGACACCGGAAAAACAGAAGACCGTGGTGGCCACACCGGAACCCGCCGTGAAGGCGCCGGTCCGTAAGCAGGCCCCTGCACCGGTGGAGATTCAGCGAGACTATCCGAAGCGCTATGTGGTCAAGCGCGGGGATACCCTGTGGGATATATCCAAACGCTTTCTGAAAGATCCCTGGTTGTGGCCGGAAGTCTGGCATATCAATCCCAAAATTCGTAATCCTCATCTAATCTATCCAGGGGATGTGATCGTTCTGTATTTTGATGAAAACGGTAAACCCTATATTACTCTGGATAACGCGGGAGGGTATGCCCCGCCTTCACGAGTAAAGACGGTGAAGCTGTCACCCGAAATACGTTATGAAACGCTGGACAAGTCCATCAATACTATCCCCCGCTCGGCCATTGCGCCCTTCCTGGGGGGCGCCCGGGTAGTATCGGAACAGGAACTGAAGCATGCCCCTTATGTTGTTTCCAGCTATGATCAACATTTGGTGGCGGGATCCGGTGATAGAATTTATGCACTGGGCATCAAGGATCGCAGTATTGGCGTCTATGATGTGGTCCGCCCGGCGGGGGAATACCGGGATCCAAAAACCGGTGAACTGCTGGGTTACGAGGTGACGCGCGTGGCGGATGCGCGGCTGGTGCGGTTTGGTGCAAACAAGGATGATCCGTCTACTCTGGATGTCACCCAGGCCCATCAGGGAATTTTTAACAAGGATTTGCTGCTGCCCAGGGAAGAGCAGAAACTCGACTTCGATTTTACGCCCCGTCCACCGACTGATGAGGTGACGGGCGAAATCATTTCGGTCTTCCAGGGCGTGGCGCAAATCGGCCAGTACAATATTGTCGTACTTAACCTGGGTGAGCGGGACGGTATGGAGCCAGGCTATGTGCTGGCGATTTACCAGCGGGGTGAAGAGGTGCGTGATCCCGATAAAACCTGGAGTTGGGACAAGGTGGAATTGCCGGATGAACGCGCTGGCGTCCTGATGGTTTTCCGGGTTTATGAGAAAATGAGTTACGCTCTTGTGATGGAAGCCCAACGGCCCCTTCATATTCATGATCGGGTGACGAATCCCTGATTCGTGGTCAGGGGATGGAGGAACAGTCTTCCGCATGGGCGACCGATGGAAGTGCCTGTGGTGCCTAAAAATCGTGCCCACTTTTGGTTTTATCGGAAGCCGTCAATTTCATCTAAAATATTAATCGTTGCAACAGTATTTGCATCATAGCCCCCTCTCCCTCTGGGATTTGGTCATGGATGACCTTATGTTGCGAAGCCCATGGATGGGCG
>DRJN01000170.1 GCA_011052165.1 Gammaproteobacteria bacterium | reverse complement strand
CCGTTCGTGGTGAGCTTGTCGAACCATGAACGGCGGAATGAGTCAGCGCTCCCCCATCCTTGTATCTTTTACCTTTTCACCCTGTAAATTCGTACCACATAGTTATAACTGCGAAGCCTGCGCATGATGCGCGCCAGATGCTTTCTATTCTGCACCGCGACGGTAAAGCTGAGGATGGAGTGTATGCCGTCACGTTCCTCGATATTGACCTTTTCAATATTGGCTTCCATCTCGGCCAGACTGGCGGCAACCTTGGCCAGCACCCCACGATGGTTTTCTACCAGAACCTGAATATCAATGGGGAAGTCACCGCTGGTTTCCTGCTCCCATTCCACATCGATCCACTTTTCCGGCCGGCTTCGATATTCAGCGACATTCTTGCAGTCTTCCGTGTGAATCACAATCCCGCGTCCCGAGGTGACGAAACCGAGAATAGAATCACCGGGAATGGGCCGGCAGCATTTGGCGAAGGTGACCACCGCACCCTCCGTACCCTTGATCGCCAGCGGCCTGGGCTTACCCTGCTCCGGTGCGTCAGTTTCCGAATCATGATCAGTCTGTAACAACGCGCGGGCAATGACCATGGGCATATGCGTCCCAAGACCAATGGTACTGTACATGGTTTCCATGGAATCGAAGCCGTATTCGTCCAGCACCCGTTGGATCTGTTCATCCGAAAGATGCTCCAGACCACTGTTATGCGCCGCCAGATTTTTGTTCAACAGACGAACACCCAGGGTCACTGCCTCGTTGCGACGCAGATTCTTGAGAAAGTGACGGATGTTGGAACGCGCCTTGGCGGTATGCACGAAATCCAGCCAGGCCGGATTCGGCTGCGCCCCTTTGGAGGTAATGACTTCAACCGTCTGACCACTGGACAGTTCCGTGCGCAAGGGCATGAGCCGCCGATCAATTTTCACGGCGACGCACTGGTTGCCAACGGCCGAGTGCACCGCGTAGGCAAAGTCCACCGCCGTGGCACCATGCGACAGCTCCATAATCTCGCCCTTGGGGGTGAAGACATAAACTTCATGGGGGAACAGATCGATTTTGACATTTTCCAGAAATTCCTGTGAGTTCCCCGCATTCTGCTGCATTTCCAGCAGATCATGCAGCCACTGGCGGGCGCGGATCTGGGCATTGTTGCTGACCGCTTCGCTGGTTTTGTAAAGCCAGTGGGCCGCGATACCGGCCTCGGCCACCTTGTTCATTTCCTCGGTACGGATCTGCACCTCAATGGCCACGCCATACGGACTGAACAATACGGTATGCAAAGACTGGTAGCCATTGGTCTTGGGAATGGCGATGTAGTCCTTGAAATGCCCCGGCATGGGCGTGTAAAGGCCGTGCATGACCCCCAGCATCCGGTAACAGTCATCCACCGAATCGACAATAATACGAAACGCGTACACGTCCATGATTTCTGAAAAAGGCAGGTGTTTCTGTTTCATTTTCAGATAGATGCTGTAGAGATGTTTTTCCCGGCCCTGCACCCGGCCAGGCAGGGCCTCCTGCGCCAGCCGGGTATTGATCGTTTCCTCGATCTTGCTGACGAGTTCCTTACGATTGCCGCGCGCCTTTTTCAGGCGATCTTCAAGAATGCGACTGCGCAGCGGGTACATGGTTTGGAAGCCCAGATCTTCCAGTTCCACGCGCAGGTGATTCATACCCAGACGGTTGGCAATGGGTGAATAAATTTCCAGCGTCTCACGGGCAATACGGCGGCGCTTGTCAGGGCGCATGACGCCAAGCGTACGCATGTTGTGCAGCCTGTCTGCCAGCTTGATGAGGATCACCCGAATGTCGCGCACCATGGCCAGCATCATCTTGCGGAAGTTTTCCGCCTGCGCCTCGGCTCGGCTCTCGAAACGAATGTGAGTCAGTTTGCTGACGCCATCCACCAGCTCGGCCACTTCCTCGCCGAAGCGTGTCGTAATCTGGTCCTTGACCGTTTCGGTATCTTCGATTACATCGTGCAGGATGGCGGCCATCAGGCTCTGGTGATCCAGGCGCAATTCAGCCAGAATTCGGGCTACGGCAATAGGGTGGGTGATATAGGGTTCGCCGCTCAGACGACGCTGGCCTTCGTGGGCTTCGGCGCCAAAGAGGTAGGCGCGATAAACACTGGAAACCTGATCAGGCTCCAGATATTCTTCAAGGATTTTGCAGAGGTGCTGGATACGAAAAGGCTCCGGCACCCCCTGGGTATCTTTCTGCTTGTCTGAACGGGCGATTACTCGCCTCCTTCACTCGCATCAGCTTCAGGTGCAGTTTCTCCGCTCCCGGCTTCTGCTTCATTGGTAACAGGGATACCTGCGATGCCACCCAGTGCGGCCCTGATCGCCGCAGCAACGTCTATTCCGTCGCTGCCACCTTCGGTGGAAACCAGTATATTTTCTTCCTCACTGACCTCTTCCAGCACCACTTCTTCCTGCACTTCAGGCGCTTCATCAAGAATCTCCGGGCCTACCAGCCCCTCAGCGATCTCACGCAGAGCAATGACGGTAGGCTTGTCGTTTTCTGCTTCAAGCAGGGGTTCCTTGCCCATAGCCAGCTGACGGGCGCGTTTCGACGCCACCAACACAAGTTCAAAACGGTTGTCTACGTTCTCAAGACAATCTTCAACGGTCACGCGCGCCATAATTTACTCCGGTTTTTTGCCTGGACCCTTCAGAAATCTGATTCTAACTCTAAAGTCTCAAAAATCTGCACGGCCCACGCACAATTTTAAT
>DRJN01000169.1 GCA_011052165.1 Gammaproteobacteria bacterium | reverse complement strand
CGACAAAACCCGGCTTCCGCTCTCCATTCAGAATCATGGGAATAAAAATGACGCCCAGCGCCACCAGCACGATAGCCCCCACCAGCCGCTGTTTGAATCGAGATTGTTCCACCTGATTTTTCAGTCCCCGGCCTGTACGCTCGGCCTCACTGCAAACGTCTATTATATTCGCTGCCCATGTGCCTGCGCTACCACCATGGCTTCGGAAACGGTATAAAAAGAACCAAACACCACGACACGATCCCCTGCTTTGGCCGAGCTTTCAATCGCGTTCCAGGCTTCGGCCACCGAAGTATGGACACAAGCCGAAGAGCGCCCCAGTGAATGGATAATGTGCTTCAGATTTTCAGGTTTTTCGCTACGAAGAGTGTTTAGCGAAGCGATATGCCAATCCGTTATCTGTGAATGAATATGCCTCAACGCCGTTCTGCTGTCCTTGTCCGCCAACATCCCCAGTAAAGCAAACGTGCGTCCCGGTTGTTTCGCTTCCACCAGCATCTGCGCCAACTGCTGCACGCTATCCGGATTGTGCGCCACATCGTAGATCCAGCTTACCCTGCCCGCAGCAGACGAGCCGGGCAAAGACGGATCCGGCAGAGACTGGCCAGACACAAATTGAAAGCGCCCTGGCAGATACGCTTCCAGAAGACCACGACGAATCGCAGAGCGTGATACGGGCAACCGTGACTGTAACAGCATCAGCGCCATGAGGACGCCCGCCGCGTTGCGGTACTGGTGTGCTCCCCGCAGGCCGGGATGCGGTAGGTCCAACGCCTGCCCCTTCCCCTCACGCCAATGCCAGCCCTGAGGATCGACCTTGAAATCAAAATTATGTCCCAATCGGAAAAGCGGGCAATCCAGTTTATGAGCGTGTGCGCACACGGACGGCGGCAAGTCCGGATCGCTGCAAACCGCCGGCTTGCCGGGACGCAGAATACCCGCCTTTTCATAGCCGATCGCGTCACGATCCTCCCCCAGCCAGGCGGTATGATCCAGGCTGATGGCGGTCAGCAGCGCCACATCGGCATCGATAATATTCACCGCATCCAGCCGCCCCCCCAGTCCCACTTCCAGCAAGACAACATCCGCTTTCTGGTGCATGAAAATATCCAGCGCCGCGAGGGTGCCAAATTCGAAGTAGGTCAGGGAAACATCGGCCCGCGCCGCATCAATACGCGCAAAGGCAGCCACAATGTCGGCATCCGCAGCCTCCACGCCGTTGATGCGAATGCGTTCGTTGTAGCGCAGAAGATGCGGCGAACTGTAGGCACAGGTGCGATAACCGTCGGCACGATAAATCGACTCCAGCATACGCAGGCTGGAACCCTTGCCGTTGGTACCGGCAATAGTGATCACGGGACAACTAAAGCTTTTTGTCCGCAGACGCCGAAAGACGCTTGCTATCCGCGCCAGTCCCAATTCGATCTCTTCGGGATGCAGCGTCTCCTGCCAGTGGAGCCAGTCATGCAGATTATCAAATCGGGCGGACATCAGCGAGAGGGAAATATCATCATGACGCGCTGGGTATGGACGAGTGAACCCGGTCAGGGTTTTTCCCCTCAGGCCGCTGACTGGTGCATCAGTATGGAAAGCAGGCTGGCGACCTTGTCGCGCATATCGCGGCGGTCCACGATCATATCGATGGCGCCATGCTCCAGCAGAAACTCACTGCGCTGGAAACCTTCCGGCAGGGTTTCACGCACAGTCTGTTCAATCACCCGCGGACCTGCAAAACCGATCAGGGCATGGGGTTCGGCAATATTGATATCACCCAGCATCGCCAGACTGGCGGAGACGCCGCCCATGGTGGGATCAGTCATAACTGAAATAAACGGGATCCCGCGCCTGTTCAGACGCGCAATCACGGCGCTGGTTTTGGCCATCTGCATCAGGGAGAACAGCGCTTCCTGCATACGCGCGCCGCCGCTGGAGGAAAAACAGAGCAGTGGGATATTCTGTTCAAGACAGACATTGGCAGCACGAACAAAACGTTCACCCACCACTGATCCCATAGAGCCACCCATGAATTTGAATTCAAAAGCCAGCGCAACCAGCGGCACGCCTTTGACCTTGCCCTTGATGGCCACTAAGGCATCCGTTTCACCGGTATTTTTTTGCGCCTGACTGATGCGATCCCGGTATTTTTTCAGATCGCGGAACTTGAGTACGTCAAGCGGTTTGAGATTAGCGCCGATTTCCTCACGCGCCTCTTCATCGAGAAACCTGTCCAGACGAAAGCGGGCAGCAATACGCATATGGTGCTCGCATTTTGGACAGACATTATAGTTGCGTTCCATTTCCGCACGATAAAGCACCGCGCTGCAGGCGCTGCACTTCGTCCACAGCCCCTCGGGCACATTTTTTTTGGCGCCGCCTTCGGTACGGATTCGTGAGGGTAATAATTTGTTAAACCAGTTCATCTGAGAAACCCTGTTGCAGGAGCATCAAGCTAACGCTCATCCATAATAATGGATAATTAACGCGGAGAACACAAAGATTGTATGATTTTGATTACCGATAATTTTACTATGACCACGACCGATATCAGCCTTTGTGGGCACGGGTTTTGTGCCCACGCGTTACTTTGTTTTTCCACGTGGGCACAAAACCCGTGCCCACCCTACTGAGCTGATAATTATATTAATCGTTGCATAAGTATTTGCATGTATTTTATCCCCTCACCCCCACCCTCTCCCAGAGGGAGAGGGGGCTATGGTGCAAATACTTATG
>DRJN01000168.1 GCA_011052165.1 Gammaproteobacteria bacterium | reverse complement strand
TGCATAAGTATTTGCATGTATTTTATCCCCTCACCCCAACCCTCTCCCGGAGGGAGAGGGGGCTATGGTGAAAATACTTATGCAACGATTAATAGCTACCAACCGCTAGCGACCCGCCAGCCAAAACCACCAGACTATAAAACCGATGACTAACAAACCTGCTATGTTCACCAACATGGGCACTATCCTTTAATCGAGCTTGATAAGACGCAGGCGGTTGGCATTCGTGACCACCGTCACCGATGACATGGCCATAGCCGCGCCGGCAATTATGGGGTTAAGCAAGATGCCAAACAGGGGAAATAAAATGCCGCCAGCAATGGGGATACCGAGGGTATTATAAATAAACGCGCCAAACAGATTCTGTTTGATATTGCGTAGCGTCAGACGGGAGAGGGAGATCGCATCGGCTACGCCGTGCAGGGAACCGCGCATGAGGGTGATGTCGGCACTTTCGATGGCGACATCCGTGCCCGAGCCGATGGCGAAGCCCACATTGGCGCGTGCCAGTGCCGGTGCATCGTTGATGCCGTCACCGACCATGGCGACAATTTCACCCTGTTCCTGCAATCTGGCCACATGCTGATCCTTTTCCTGCGGGAGAACTTCAGCCACCACGCTGTCGATGCCGACTTCATGGGCCACAGCTTCGGCGGTAATGTGGTGATCGCCGGTCAGCATCACCACCTTCAGACCATTGGCATGCAGGCGAGCAATCGCCTCGCGGGAATCCGCCTTAACCGGGTCGGCGACGGCCAGCAGGCCGGCCACCTGCCCGTCGCAGGCCAGGTACATGGCGCTACGGCCTTTTGCCGCCAGCGCCGCCGCCCGCTCCACCCAGTCATCCAGCGCCACCCCGGCCTCCTGGAACAGGCGTTCATTACCCAGAAGTAAATGCTTACCTTCAACCTCACCTCTGACCCCATGTCCGGCCACGGCCTCAAACTGCGCCGCCTTAAACAGAGGCAGGCCTTTCCCGTCGGCTTCCTTGACAATAGCTGCCGCCAACGGATGTTCCGAACCGGCTTCCAGGCTGGCGGCATACTGTAGCAATTCGTCCGCCGTCCAGTTCCCGGCGCTGACAATATCCGTGACGCCGGGAGCACCCTCGGTCACGGTACCCGTCTTGTCCAGAACGATGGTGGTCAGATGCCCGGCCTGCTGAAGGGCTTCGCCATTACGGATCAGAATACCGCGCTCGGCCGCCCGGCCCACGGCTACCATGATCGAAATCGGCGTCGCCAGTCCCAGTGCACAGGGACAGGCGATAATCAGCACCGTCATGCTGCTGACCAATGCATAGCTAATGCCCCGATCCGGCGCCAGATTCATCCAGGCCAGAAAGGTCAGCACGACAATGATCATGACAGTCGGCACAAACACGGCCGCCACCTTGTCCACCAACCGGCCAATGGCGGGTTTGCTGGACTGGGCATGACGCACCAGTTCGATGATCTGGGCCAGTACGGTATCCCCACCGATACGGGTGGATTTATACAAAAAGCTGCCGCGGGCGTTAATGCTGCCGGCAATCACTTCATCTCCTGCCGTCTTTTCGACCGGCATGGGTTCACCGGTGAGCATGGACTCATCCACCCGTGACTGACCTTCGAGAACAATACCATCCACGGCAATACATTCGCCCGGACGGGCACGTAGCGTCTCATCCAGTCCGACTTCACTGATAGGAATCTCTTCTTCTTTTCCGTCTCGCAGCACGATGGCCGTCCGGGGACGCAGGCCAATTAAGCGCTTGATGGCCTCCGAGGTCTTGCCCCGCGCGCGCATTTCCAGCGCCGAACCGAAGTTAATCAGGGCGATAATAATAGCGGCCGCTTCAAAATAGGCATGCTGGGCCAGCACCGGCACCGCATGCGGAAACAGCAGGACGACCGTAGAATAACTCCAGGCTGACCCCGTGCCCAGGGCGATCAGGGTATCCATATTGGCCAGATGATTACGGAAGGATTTCCAGGCGCCGGTGAAAAAATGTCCCCCCGCATAGATCATCACGCCCAGGGTCAGCGCACCGGCAAGCGCCCAGAACTGCCGTCCGGCCACGGTATCCAGCGGCGGCAGAAGGCCCAGCATCCCGGCAATGAACAGGGGTCCACCGAGGGCAAACGCGACACCCGCCTTACGCAACAGTGCCCGGTAATGGGCCATTTCTGCGGCTTCTTTCTCCGACTCATCATCAATGCCGCGCAGTTCGGCCGCATCGTAGCCGGCCTGTCTGACTGCGGTCACCAGGGCCTCGACACTGGCCGTACCCGTGACATCCGCGGTGTGCTCGGCAAAATTCACCAGCACCTCGTCCACGCCATCCACAGACTGCATCGCCTTTTCTACGCTGGCAATACAGCCAGCGCAGCTCATACCGGCAATCGACAAACGGACTGTTCTCTTTTTAATCATTGCATCACTCAGGGAAATCCCTTATATTTCAAGAAATAAAGTAAATAATTCGTATCATCATCCTACTGTTTTATATGCTAATTTACTTAAACTTCGAATTCCAGCTTTTCCTGCAAGCAGGATGATTTATGCGGATAAACAAGATCTGGCATATGATATATACGCTACTTTTGTAACTCGAGGACATGGATTTCAACGCAAATTTCATTTGTAAAAGCCGGAAATTTTATAACCTAAATTAAAAACAGAGAACGGGAATATTATGGCCACCAGCCCTCCTACCGCCTTAATTACCGCCAACCTGAATCAACTGTCCCTGCCGGACATTGCCATCCGTCTTAATGATATGGTCAACGATCCCGGCTGCTCCGCAGCCGATATCGGTGATCTCATTTCACAGGACGCCGCATTAAGCGCCCGCCTACTGAAAATAGTCAACAGTGTTTTCTATGGTTTTCCCTCGAAAATAGACACGGTCAGCATGGCCATCACCATTATTGGCACCCGCCAGCTACGAGATCTGGTGCTGGCCACCAGCGTCATCGGGAAATTCCGGCAATTTCCGGAGGGGCTGGTGAGTATCGATACCTTCTGGTACCACAACCTGACCTGCGCCGCCGCTACCCGCATCATTGCCACGAAGCTGCAGATCCGCAATTCGGAACGCTTTTTTATTGCCGGCCTCCTGCATGATATCGGCAAACTGGTCATGTATCTCACCGAACCCGAGCGCTCACGCAAGGTGCTTCAAGGCCTGAACGAAGCCTGCGAGAACGTCACCCGGCTGGAAATCGATGTCTTTGGTTTCGACCACGCCACCCTCGGCGGCGAACTCCTGCGCCACTGGAAATTGCCTGACTCCCTGGTAGAGCCGGTCAGCTTTCATCATCGTCCCGCCGATGCCCGGCATTATCCACAAGAAACAGCCGCCGTCTCGCTGGCCAATGCCATCGCTAATACCATTGAACCCCCCTACTCCGCCGATGATGATCTGCCCATCGATACCAGTATCTGGGGCACACTCGAACTGGAAGATCGCGATCTGGATGATCTCATCCACGAAACCCGTCTGGCTTTTAGTAACACGGTCAGCATCCTTTACCCAAAACAGGCTATTTAAACAATTCCGCAGCAAACTGGCAGGGTATTAAGTGGCTGCATACTGATGGGTTTTCCTACTGGACTTCGCGCTACCCTACCGTTTTTGCTGCAAGCAGCGGGGAATAACACCCAAAGAGAGTTAAACAGTCAACTCGCTGGAATCCGGCACCCCGGCTAATTGTTCAGTCTTCTGTACTATCTTGTGCGTCCGGTATTCCAGTACAAACCCGGCGATCTGGAAGCGATCGCCATCCGCCAGCGGGTGCCAGCTCACCAGCTCGCTGCCCACGTAGGTGCCGTTTTTGCTATTAAGATCCTGAAGATAATAGTTCCCATTGAGATGGATGATCTGAGCGTGATAACGGCTGGCCCAGGCCCCGCATAACATAATATCCTGCTCCGAGTGACGGCCAATCAGCACCCGATCCTTTTCCAGCCGGTACTCGGCAACCACCCGCTCCTTGCGCATAACCACAATGCGGGGCGCCATCCCTCTCGTCAGTTGTGCGGGCTGAGGTTGCCCTACCGGGATAGCCAGTCGTTTTTCATAGGCTGGCCAGTCCAGTTTCTTCACCGCCGCCCGGATGCAATCACTATCAATATATCGGGTATTACGCATGAACGCGGCCACTAGCACCATATCGCAAAGGACGTTGATCAGGCGGGGAATACCGCCCGTGTAACGCATGATCAGCGGCAGAGTATCTTCGGGAAATAATACCGTACGCTCGCCACCGGCAATCCACATGCGGTACTCAAGATAGTGATCCAGTTCCTTCTCGCCCAGCGGTTCCAGGCGACAACTCAGGCGAACCTGTTGCGAGAGGGCATCTTTTCGCTGCGCATTCAGCAACTGTTCAAGTTCCGGTGCGCCCGTCAGGATCACATTAATCAACTTGCGCCCGAATTTTTCCAGGCTGGCCAGCATACGAATTTCTTCCAGCACCTGATGTTGCAACAGGTGAGCTTCATCAATGACCAGCAAAACCCGCCTGCCAGCAAAATGCTGTTTGTTGACAAACCGGTACAGGGTATCGATCAGGGTTGCCTTGTGGTAGTCCTTCGGCTGCAAATCAAACTGCCGGCACAGCGCAAGAAAAAACTCGTTGCTCGTGAGTTGTGATTGCCTGACGCGTGCCACCACGACATCAGCCTTGCATTCAGCCAGTACCTGCTCCAGCACCACCGACTTGCCAACGCCGGCTTCACCGGTCATGACGCCAATGCCATCTCCCGTATGCAATAGATAATTCAGATAGGCAATGGCGCGGGCGTGACTCTCGCCCATAAAAAAATAACGCGTATCCGCTGTCAGGCGGAAGGGGTAATCATCCAGCTGAAAAAACTTTCGATACATCCTGGAACCTCATCCTGAATTCCTGCCATCGCCCGCGCAGACGATAACAAAGAGGTGACTAGAATATCACTCGGCTAATCAATTGTCTTTTTTGTCCATCATAGACTTCAGTGCCGCGAAGGGATTTTGGGTCGCGTTTGCCGCCTTACTGTCTCCGCTCAGACTGCTACCCGCATCCAGATACCGAGAATGTTCATTGTCGTGACAATACAGGCACAGCAGCTCCCAGTTACTGCCGTCACTGGGGTTGTTGTCATGATTATGATCCCGATGATGCACCGTCAGCTCGTGCAGATTCTTGCGCGTAAACTCCCGGCTGCAACGCCCACAGATCCAGGGATAGAGCTTCAGCGCCTGCGCCCGGTAACTTTTTTCCCGTTCTTCCGCCACGCGGCGCGCATCAGCAATGATCCTGTCTAATTTTCCCGGATCGGAGGATTTCTTTTTATCTGGCATCGCTTCCTGCCTGTGAATCATGACAAATTAAGACGCAAAGGAAATCTCTGATTTATTTGCCCATGCCTGCCCGG
>DRJN01000167.1 GCA_011052165.1 Gammaproteobacteria bacterium | reverse complement strand
GGCAATTGCCGATCAGCAATATATCGGTGTGATAGCAGAGCCGCTGAAACAATAGCGGGATCGGTAATATCCACGCCATGATGGACCTCGTATTTTTCTTTCAGCCCACGCAAAATAGCGATGGTGTCTTCCACGCTGGGTTCACTCACCAGCACTTTCTGGAAACGCCGCTCCAGGGCTGCGTCCTTTTCTATGTACTGGCGGTATTCATCCAGCGTGGTCGCGCCGATGCAATGCAGCTCACCCCGCGCCAACGCCGGTTTAAGCATGTTGCCAGCGTCCATTGCGCCTTCGGCCTTACCGGCGCCGACCATGGTATGAATTTCGTCGATGAACAGAATGATCTGGCCTTCCTGTTTGGACAGATCCGTCAGCACCGCCTTCAGGCGCTCTTCAAATTCACCCCGGTACTTGGCGCCCGCCAGCAGCGAGCCCATGTCCAGTGACAGCACCCGTTTGTGTTTCATGCCTTCCGGCACTTCGCCATTGATGATGCGCTGCGCCAGACCTTCGATAATCGCGGTTTTGCCCACACCCGGTTCGCCAATCAGCACCGGATTGTTCTTGGTGCGACGTTGGAGGACCTGAATGGCGCGGCGGATTTCATCATCACGGCCAATCACCGGATCGAGCTTGCCCTGTTCGGCACGCTCGGTGAGATCGATGGTATATTTCTCCAGCGCCTGACGCTGCTCTTCGGCATTGGCATCATTAATGTTCTGACCGCCGCGGATATTCTCGATAGCCTTTTCAAGCGCGCCTTTTACCGCCCCGGCCTTTCGCAGGATATCGCCCAGCACGCCTTTGTCATCTATCGCCGCCAGCACGAACAGTTCGCTGGAAATGAATTGATCATTCCGTTTCTGCGCCAGCTTGTCGGCCAGGTTCAGGAGTCGGGAAAGATCATTGGAAATATGCACGTCACCGGTCGCATCACCAATTTGCGGCAGGCGATCCAGCGCCTCACCCAGTTGCGAACGCAGCAGGTTGACGTTAACGTCGGCCTGGGTCAGCAAGTGATAAACACTTCCCCCTTCCTGATCCAGCATGGCGCTCATCAGATGCACCGGTTCAATATACGGGTGATCGCGGCCCACGGCGAGACTCTGGGCATCGGCTATGGCCAGTTGAAATTTGCTGGTAAGTTTATCCATTCTCATGATGGTCTCCCCTGAAGGTGTCTGTAAATTCTAACGAAACTCTGATTAAGTCCATTCATCCTTCGACAGGACTCTCCTGAGCGAAGCCGAAGCCTGTCGTGAGCTTGTCGAACGGGACTCAGGACGAACGGAATTAATCAGAACTTCACTGAAAACTAAATGGGGTCTCTGTAAGAGGATTCAAGCCGCTTAACTGGGATTGATTTGCCGCGTGCCCCGGTAAGGATAGAGTTCGTCCAGCGCGGTGCTCTTGCCCGCCTTCTGCACAATACGGACATGTTCACGGCGAAACTCACGCGCATTACGAAGCCCGCAGGAATGCGCCAGCACATTGACCTCATGATTCACCCAGTAGGCATACTGGGCTACCCGTTTGGCTTTTACCGGCACTACCAGTCCCCGCTGACGCCATTTGTTGTGCGTGGTGATCCCGGTCGGGCAGGTGTCCTTATGACATTGCCGCGACTGCACACAGCCCAACGCAAACATGAACCCGCGCGCGCTGACGACGAAATCCGCGCCCACACACAGCGCCCATGCGATCCGCGCCGAGTGCACCAGTTGACCGGAGGCGATCACACGAATGCGATCTTTCAGACCGTAAGCCATCAAAGCATCTACCATAATCGGTAAGGCTTCAGAAATCGGCAGACCGACATGATCAGCCAGCAACTGGGGCGCCGCACCAGTGCCGCCTTCACCCCCGTCCACGGTAATAAAGTCCGGCGCACTGTCCAGTCCCCGGCGCAGAATGGTTTCACACAAGTCTTCCGGAAATTTTTCCGAACCCACCACGGTCTTGATACCCACCGGTAGTCCGGTGACATCCCGCACTCGCTTAATCATATCCAGCAGATCATCGGAATTCTTGATCTCCTTGTGCCGATTGGGACTGCTTGATACCTCCCCCACTGGAATGCCGCGTATTTTTGCGATCTCTTCGGTCACCTTGGCGGCCGGCAGCACCCCGCCACGCCCCGGTTTAGCGCCTTGTGAAAGTTTGATCTCAAAAGCCTTGACATGGACTGCGACTTCACGCAGCTTTTCATCGCTGAGATTGCCATCCAGATCCCGCACACCGTATTTGGCTGTGCCAATCTGGTGAATCAGATCACAACCGGAATCGCGATGCCAGGGTGACATGCCCCCCTCGCCAGTATTCATCCAGATGCCTGCATCTTTAGCTCCGCGCGCCAGGGCATCCACGGCCGGACGCGAGAGGGCGCCGTAGCTCATACCGGAAATGTTAAACAGCGAACGGGCATGAAAGGGTTTTTCACAGCCCGCGCCGATAATCACCGACGGCGCATCGGTAAATTCTTCTTCTAACAGCGGGTAGGAAGCATTCACAAACAAAATAGATCCGGTCTGACGCAAATCATTGGTCGAACCAAAACCCAGCAGGCCACCCAGCCCCTTGGCTGTTTTATATACCCAGGTGCGAGTGGCGCGATTGAAGGGCAGTTCCTCACGATCATTGGCGAAGAAATACTGCCGAAAATATTCACCCAGATTCTCGAACTGATAACGCAGGCGGCCGATAAGGGGATAGTTGTGACGGATGGCATGGGTTTTCTGGGTCAGATCCTGAATAAGCATCCCCAGCAAAACCACACACACAATGACCAGCAAAACCCAGAAAATATCGTGTTCCTGGAATGTATCCAGATCCATCAG
>DRJN01000166.1 GCA_011052165.1 Gammaproteobacteria bacterium | reverse complement strand
GATCACCGGGGTACCGCAGGCCATCGACTCAACCACGCTCAGTCCGAACGGTTCGACGAAGTGGATCAGGTGCAACAACGCCAGCGCGCCGCCCAGTACCTCCTGTCTTTTTTCCGGCCCGACGGAGCCAATATATTCCACCGTGGATCCATCGATGTATGGTTTAACCTGTTCCTGGAAGTACACCTCGTCCTGCACGATCCCGGCGATCACCAGTCGCAGTCCGGTTCTGCGTGCCACTTCGATAGCATCAACGACACCCTTGTGGGGATGGATGCGCCCGAAGAACAGCAGGTAGTCTCCCGCGTCTTCGCGCCAGGGGAATTGTGCGAGATCGATGCCATGATGGATAGTTGCGGCGTAATCGAGTTCACGATGCCTGTCGGCCTCACTAATGGCCACATAATAGGTGCCGTCATTGTACTTTTTATAAACGGGCAAAATCGACGGCGAAGAGAATCCATGGATAGTCGTGACCAGTGGCGTATTGGTAAAACTGCTGTAACTGAGCGGCAGAAAATCGAACTGGTTGTGAATCAGATCGAACTCATCCGCCCGCCTGAATACCTCTGCGATATGCAGGCATTCCCAGACCTTTGGATCGATCGAGGGGTCTTCTGAGTAAGGCCGTTCACAAACCCAGGCAAGTTTGCCACGGGTAATGGAATCTCCGGTCGCAAACAGTGTCACATCCACACCCATCGCCACCAGCTGTTCGGTCAGGAGGCTGACCACGTTTTCCCAGGGACCGTAATGACGTGGTGGTGTACGCCAGGAGAGGGGGCTCAACATCGCGATCTTCATGAATAATCTGCCTGTACATTTAGTACCTTAGAAATAATTTTCTGTGCATTTTGCATAAAATTATTTCGTGAAGGTACTTATCTTGTGGTTTATCCAGGTTAGGAAGCGGTTATTATTAATCGTTGCATACGTATTCGCCGCATAGCCCCCCTCCCTCCGGGGAGGGTTGGGGTGAGGGGATAAAATACATACAAATACTTATGCAACGATTAATATGGCATCAATAAAGTCAATGCCACTCTACGGTAACACAATAAGCCGGACAGGCTGGCGAAATAAAACAGGCAACGGAGCAACGGCCCGTTCAGACCATTCAGGCCAAGGCGGGGTAAAAATATTACGTCTGCTGCCGCTAAATAGATATATAGTGCCATGCAGGAAAAATGGTGTAAATTATGTGCAATTCAGATCTTGTACCGATCGGGTTGCAATGCGGTCTGCAGCAAATAATGAGGGCTTGCGCCTCGTGGATACAGTTATGATGGAAATCAGCTCTACCGCCCCTACGCTTAAAGCGCGACGCAAGTCGATTGTGATCAATCCAAATATCGATCGTGTCATTACCCGGCCGTATCTGCCGTCCGGTGAAGAACGCATCCGAAAAGTTATCAAGCGGGTATTGAGCCTGGACGAGAACGAGGCGTGTACGATACTGGAAACTGTCTTGCACGAATTCTCTCATCGTCACCGCTACTTCAGAGAAACGCTGCAACACAATTTCGAAAGAGTGGCCGACTATGTACCGGCTGCCAATTCGTTGTCAGAGGAACGGCAACTTTTGATCGGCACTTATTTTACCGCAGAATATTCTGTGGAAGCGGCAGCGTTGTTCAATCCTTCCATCATTCAGGTGCCAAACCAGGAGGCGGATTCTGAAGGATCCTGCCGGTTCATTATGAGCTTTCGCGCCACCGGTGAAGGTCACATCTCCTCCATTGAGTTTCGCAGCGGAATTATTGACAAGAACAATGACATTTATTTCGACCCACTGAGTAACTACGTGCGCACGCCCCGAATCCAAGCCGATTCAAGCTACAACCTGCACCTGTTTCGGTTAAAACTTCAGGAAATGGGCGCAAATAGCAAAGTCGCGCAATGGCTCCTCAGCGGACTGCTGGATGAATTCACTTTCAATGATCTGCAAAGGAAAATTGACGATCTCCGTAGCGGGAATAAATTTCGGAAACAAGACAAAGCCGAGACCATCAAAATGGCGCGGTGGTTGGCACAATCCAATTATGAAATTTTATTTCGGCCGGATCACCCGATTTCCGAGCGAGTGATCTTCCCCGTGTCGGAGTCAGAGAGTAGGGGCATCGAGGATGCCCGTTTCGTACGTTTCGTCGATGACGACGGCACGGTGATCTACTACGCCACCTATACCGCGTACAATGGCGAGACGATCCTGCCGCAACTCATCGAGACCCGGGATTTCCTCTCGTTCAAGATCACTACGCTGAACGGAGTCCAGGTACAGGGCAAGGGGATGGCACTGTTCCCGAAAAAGATCCGTGGAAAATATGTGATGCTGTCACGCCAGGATGGTGAGAACAACACAATCATGTTCTCGGACAATCTGCACTTCTGGCAGCAGGCTCAAATTCTACAGGAACCCGAGTTTCCCTACGAATTCATACAAATGGGGAACGGCGGCTCACCCATCGAAACACCTGAAGGCTGGCTGGTAGTGACCCACGGGGTTGGCCCGATGCGGACCTACAGCCTGGGAATCGAGTTGCTGGACCTGGACGATCCGAGCCGAATCATCAGCCGGATTGACGAGCCGGTGCTGGTGCCAAATGCGCATGAGCGGGAGGGGTACGTCCCAAACGTGGTTTACAGTTGCGGCGCACTCATCCACCAGGATGAATTGATCATCCCGTACGCCTCGGGCGACCAGCGCTGTGGCATAGCAACGCTGCAGGTACCACAGCTGATGGCCAGGCTAACAGGGAATTCCGGCGATACTGTCATCGGGACAGTACGCTAGCCCGTATTTCCCACCCGGATGAGGGGCCCTCGCCCCCTCGTGAGATATCCGGGCCAGGAAATTGTAGTCGTCGCTATTCCGACGATACTTTCTGAACATCAGGCCGGACAGGCTCTTCCTCCGGGGTAACCCGGTCCCAGCCGCAGTGGTTGTAGACGGCGAGCAGCGCCATGAGCCAGCTAAGCGTAGACTCTGCCCCCTGATTTTCATTCGCACCCTGCGCTTCCAGTCCGTCCCGGCAGCCCCCGGTAGCGTAATCGCAGAGCGGAACCCGCAGGTCGTTCTCGCCCTGGTACCAGTTGAGACACCGGTAGGCATAAGCGATCCATTTTTCATCCTGCGTGCAGTTGAATGCCTCGAT
>DRJN01000165.1 GCA_011052165.1 Gammaproteobacteria bacterium | reverse complement strand
CGTCCTGAGCGAAGTCGAAGGATGTTTTTAAAGGTCATAAAATTACCCATTGTTCTGAGCACGAACGGTGATGTTTTTAACCGTCATAAAATTACCCGTTGTTCTGAGCACGAACGGTGATGTTTTTAAAGGTCATAAAATTACCCGTTCATTCTGAGCATGAACGGTGATGTTTTTAGTCGTCATAAAATCATCCGTTCGTCCTGAGCGAAGTCGAAGGATGTTTGCCTAAAGTGCTGATTCGATGACGCTGACAATTTCTTTCACCTGCTCATCGCTGAGTTCAGGAAAGACAGGCAGTGACAGACAATGATTTACTACATCCTCGGTCACTGGCAGACTGACATCGGCGCAGAGTTCGGCAAACACTTTCTGTTTGTGCAGGGGAATGGGGTAATAAATAGCGCAGCCGATCTGGGCATCGAGCAGTTTTTGCATAATGGCATCACGCTTATCGCTGAGCAGGGTGTACTGATGATAGATATGCTCACCCTTGCCGTCTTCGTGCGGCGGTGTAACCAGATTTTGTAGCAAACTACTGTATTGATGCGCGGCGCGGCGGCGGCCTTCATTATAGCTTTTCATACGTTTGAGTTTGATGCGCAGGATCACCGCCTGAATTTCGTCAAGTCGGCTGTTATAGCCGATAATGTCATGATGGTAACGCTCGCTGCTGCCGTGGTTGCGCAGTATTTTTAACTGCGCGGCAACATTATCATCGTTGGTGGTGACCATACCACCATCGCCGTAGCAGCCCAGATTTTTACTGGGAAAAAAACTGTGGCAACCGGCAATACCGATACCGCCCGTCATGCGGCCATCAATACCTGCGCCAAAGGACTGGGCGCAGTCTTCAATGACCTTGAGTCCGTGTTTTTTTGCAATTGCCATGATCGCATTCATGTCGGCCGGTTGGCCGAACAGGTGTACCGGGATAATGGCGCGGGTTTTATCGGTAATCGCGGCTTCGATTTTAGCGGGATCAATATTGAAGGTGTCGGCTTGAATATCGACAAACACAGGCGTGGCGCCGACATAGTCGATAGCTTCCGCTGTGGCGATAAAGGTAAAGGCGGTGGTGATGACCTCATCGCCCTTGCCGATATCAGCGGCGAGCAGGGCCAGATGCAGGGCATCGGTGCCCGAGGCACAACTGACAGCATGCTTGACGCCGAGATAGTCGGCGGCCTCTTTTTCAAAGGCCTGCACGTTGGGGCCGAGAATAAAATGGGAATTGTCAAAGGTTTCGGCCAGGGCTGTCTGGATTTCATCTTTAAGTGTGTGATACTGACCCTTGAGATCGACCATTGGGATCATAAATTAAATGCCTCGTGAGTGTTTTGGTTTGCGTGAACGGTTTACTGCTGGTTAAGCAGCCGGGTAATTTCGATAGCGGTTTCCAGGGCGCGCAGACCGGCCTGACCACTGACAACCGGTTCTTTGTTGTTGCGGATGCAGTCAAGGAATGAACTGATTTCGCTTAACAGGGCATCCCCCTGTTCGAAGGTGCATTCCTCACTGTTAACGTCGGAAATCCCCGGAAACATTTCGCCGCTGCCCTTGCGGTAGACGGCCAGTTTTTTGTCCTGGAAGTCGATGGAGATATAGGCATCCTGCTGGAACAGGCGCATCTTACGTTCGCTTTTTACGCTGACACGGCTTGAGGTGACATTGGCGACACAGCCGCTTTCAAATTCGATGCGGGCGTTGGCGATATCGATATCCTGCGACAGGACCTGCACACCATTGGTGCTGATGTGTTTAACCGGTGAGGAAACAAAATCGAGGATAATGTCGATATCATGAATCATGAGATCCAACACCACATTAACATCGGCGCCGCGTGGATTGAACGGTGCAATACGGTGTGATTCAATGAACAGGGGCTGTTTAAGGATATCTTCCAGTGCTATGATTGCCGGGTTGAAACGCTCCAGGTGACCAATCTGGAAAACCAGATTATTGGCTTTGGCCAGCGTCACCAGCTTGGTCGCTTCTTCCACGGTGGACGTGATGGGCTTTTCCAGCAAGACATGAATATTGTTTTGCAGAAAAAAACTCGCCACCTCGTAATGCTTCTGGGTGGGAACCACAATACTGACTGCATCCACCTTGCCAGGCAGATCATGATAGTCATGGGTTACCCCGATGCCATGTTCATCGGCAATGCCTTTGGCAACCTCCTGATTGGTGTCGCAAACTGCGATGAGTTGTGACGCATCCAGGGAAGCATATTTTTGGGCGTGAAACTTGCCCAGGTAGCCGACGCCGATTACGGCGGTTCTTAGTTTTGTCATGATGGGGATTTTGTTATGGTTGAGTTGTGTATAATGGATCGGTTTCAAAAGAACCGGAATTTTCTCACTCTGACACCGATAAATCAACGATACATCCAGGGTTACTGTACAAGACAAGATCCGCAACGGGTTTGGGAGCGCGCGCATTTTGCGGTAAGCTTTTGCACTGATCGATAAAGGAGTCAGTGTGGAGACTTTGATAATAGATGAGCGGGTTGCCGGGGTGGATGAAGTGGGGCGTGGCCCGCTGGCCGGGCCGGTAGTGGCGGCGGCGGTGATTCTGGATCCGAATCGGCCTATTGAAGGGTTGGTGGACTCCAAAAAAATCAGCGAGAAAAAACGCGAACGCCTGGCGCTTGAAATCCGAGAAAAGGCACTGGCCTGGGCGCTGGGACGCGCCGAAGTGGAGGAAATCGATAACATCAATATTCTTCAGGCCAGTCTGTTGGCGATGAAACGGGCCGTGGCGCAACTGCATCCGCCGCCCCATCGGGCGCTGATTGATGGCAATCGCTGTCCGCCGCTGGATTGCCCGGCTGAAGCAATTATCGGGGGTGATGCTACAGTGGAAGTCATTAGCGCCGCTTCGATTATTGCCAAGGTGGCGCGAGATCAGGAAATGGTGGAGCTGGATACGCACTATCCTGGTTATGGTCTGGCCCGACACAAGGGGTATCCCACTAAAATGCATATCGCAGCCTTACAGGAGTTGGGGGTGAGCCGCATTCATCGGCGCAGTTTTAGGCCGGTCAAAAGACTGCTGGCCTGAGGCAGACGTGCTCTCAACCTTGTTTTGTCAGTATGTCACTGTCCTTTCACAGGCATTTGTTTTAATAAGAAAATCGCGTTATATATAGCAAGATACAGATAGCGAGGAGAAATTTTTCCGCACATAACAATAAAGTGGGATCTCTTCGGGGTTAATCTCTTTGGTTTTAATTCCCCGTGGCTTGTCACGAAAAACGGTAGGATGGGTAGAGCGAAGCGCGAAGTCCAGAGGGGAAACCCATCAGTACGTTACAGATTAATACCCCGCCCGCTTGCGACGGGGTGGTTTTTCGCCGTTGCCGTTACGCTTCTATCACAGATATGAGAACAGCATGAGCTTGCCTTTGATATTGAGACTGGATATAACCGGACAGCCGATAAACTGGATTCCCTGGCAGGAGGCGGTCTGCCTGTACGCGAGCGAGCGCGTGGCCTGGACGGCGGGGGAATACAAGTTTTTTCTGCATGGAGGGGTCAGCCGTCTGACTGGTGAGGTCAGCACGATTGAGATCAACTCTATTATTGCCGTTAAAGGTGAAAACCGGCGTCGTCTGCGCTATCTGGCACCCCCCCTGAATAACCTCGAACTGTTTCGGCGTGATCACCACCTTTGTCTCTATTGCGGCAAGAGCCACAGGGTTTCTCAATTAACTCGCGATCATGTCAAACCGATTTCCCGTGGGGGGAAAAATCACTGGCTCAATGTCGTCACGGCCTGCAAGCGCTGCAATACCCGCAAGGGCAGCAAGACACCGGAAGAGGCCGGCATGCCGTTGCTGGCCATTCCCTACGTGCCCAACGTGGCGGAGTATCTGGTGTTGCGCAATCGCCGCATCCTCGGCGATCAGATGGAGTTCCTCAAAACACAGTTCAATGAATTCGACCGTGAATGGAAAATGTAGGGCTGCGGTTTTTCTGCCGGTTGAATCAATCCAGTCCTAACCTGGATAAACCACAAGATAAGTACCTTCACGAAATAATTTTCTGTAAAATACACAGAAAATCATTTCTAAGGTCCTAATACCGTTTGCCACAACACCTCAATTTCAAAAAGCTCGGTCTGGGTAAGTGCTGTGAGCAAATTACTTGTTATTCGCTGGTTATCAATGGTTCTTGTTTGATCCAGCATCAGGTCAGAATCAGTATGCAGCTTATCACGCGCTTTAATTCGATAACGTAGAGGTGCAGCATCATCAATTAACTGAGTGGTCAATGGCAACACTGTGGTACTGGGGTGCCCGACCTCATTCAGCAAATCACTTTGCATAACAACACAGGGGCGAATTTTACCTGGCTCGTTACCTTTTGATGGATTGAAATTAGCCAGATAAATAGCGCCGCGTTTAAAGGCCATCGCCATTTCCGGCTTCGAGATCTATTGACAGTTGTTTTGCTTGCTCCCGGGTTTTGAGTGATGCATCCCGAATCTGCTGTCGAAGTGATTCGCGGTCAAGGTACTTAAGATAATTACGTACCGCATCCCGAATTATACGGCTCTTGGTAGTATGTAAACGCGATGCCAACTGATTGAGCATCGCGTCAAACTCATGGTCAGCTTTTACAGTGATGGTTTTCATGGTAATACCTCGGTAACACCTTATTAAGTATATTCCATAAAGGTACAGATTTAAAGGCGCGCAAAAAATTTCAGAAATCTCCTTTGCGCATCCGCCGTTTTCGGCAATAATTTTTGTCCATCTCTCATCCGAAACAACCTGTCAAGACTTGAACTGATCGCAGTTTAGGCTGAGACTCTTGCCCTATGTCTCTCTCTTTCGTTCACCTTCGTCTGCATACTGAATACTCGCTGGTTGACGGCATTGTCCGGGTTAAGCCCCTGATGAAGGCCGTGGCCGAGGCGGGGATGTCGGCGGTGGCGATGACCGATCAGAGTAATCTGTTTGCGATGGTGAAATTCTACACGGCGGCGATGGCGGCCGGTATCAAGCCCATTATCGGGGTGGATGTCTGGCTGCATAATGAGCAGGAGCCGAGTCAGCCAGACAGGCTGGTGTTGCTGTGTAAGGATCGAAGCGGTTATCTCAATCTGTCGCGCCTGATTTCCCGCGCCTATATCGAAGGTCAGCACCTGGGGCGGCCTATGTTGCAACGGGACTGGCTGGTGGGCTGCACGGATGGCCTGATTGCGCTGTCTGCCGGGCGTGAGGGAGATGTAGGGCTGGCGTTACTGTCGGGCAATCCTGCGGTGGCGAAAGCGGCGCTGCTTAGATGGCAGGCACTGTTTCCGGACAGTTTTTATCTGGAGCTGCAACGCACCGGGCGGGAGAATGAGGAAGACTACCTGCATGCGGCGGTGGCGCTGGCGATCGAGATGGATGTGCCAGTGGTGGCCAGCAACGATGTGCGTTTTCTCAAAGCGTCGGAGTTCGAGGCGCACGAAGCGCGGGTCTGTATCAACCAGGGCCGGGTGCTGGATGATCCCCGCCGCCCCCACGATTACTCGGAACAGCAATATCTGCGCAGCGCAAAAGAAATGTGCGCGCTGTTCGAGGATATCCCCGAAGCGCTGGAAAATACCCTGGCCATTGCCCAGCGTTGCAATCTTGAACTGACCCTGGGCAAGAATTATCTGCCCGACTATCCGGTGCCCGAGGGCATGAGCATCGAGGAGTTTCTAGCCGCCGAATCGCGCAAGGGCTTGGAACGGCGGCTGCCCAAACTGTTCGATACCGCCGCCCCGGATTTTGCCGACAAGCGTCGCCCATATGATGAGCGCCTGGAGATTGAACTCAAGGTGATCAATGGCATGGGCTTCCCCGGTTACTTTTTAATCGTGGCTGACTTTATTCGCTGGGCCAAGGACCATGCAATTCCGGTGGGACCGGGGCGCGGCTCCGGCGCGGGATCCATTGTCGCCTATGCCCTGAACATTACGGATCTCGACCCCATCGCCTATGATCTGCTGTTCGAACGTTTCCTCAATCCCGAGCGCGTCTCCATGCCCGATTTCGACGTGGATTTCTGTATGGAAGGCCGCGATCGGGTCATCGACTATGTGGCCGAGCATTACGGCCGCGACAAGGTCTCACAAATCATTACTTACGGTTCGATGGCGGCCAAGGCGGTGATCCGCGACGTGGGGCGGGTGCTGGGTTATCCCTACGGGCTGGTGGATGGCATTGCCAAACTGATTCCCTTTGAAATCGGCATCACTCTGGACAAGGCGCTGGAGCAGGAAGACACGCTGCGTGAACGTTATGAAAATGAAGAGGACGTCGCCAGCCTGATCGATCTGGCGAAATCGCTGGAAGGTTGCGCCCGCAATGCGGGCAAGCACGCGGGCGGGGTGGTGATCTCGCCTACCCAGTTGACGGATTTCACACCGCTGTATTGCGAGCAGGGCGGTGGCAGTCTGGTCACCCAGTTCGACAAGAATGATGTGGAAGCCGTGGGACTGGTGAAGTTCGACTTTCTCGGCCTGCGCACCCTGACCATCATCGACTGGGCGTTACAGACCGTGAACCGTCAGCGTCAGGTGGCAGGTGAAGAGCCTGTTGATATCAGCGCGATTCCGCTGGACGATAAAAAGAGTTTCGCGCTACTCAAGGCCTGCCAGACTACCGCTGTGTTCCAGCTCGAATCCCGCGGTATGAAGGATCTGATCAAACGTTTGCAACCGGACGATTTCGAGGAGATCATCGCCCTCGTGGCCCTGTTCCGTCCCGGCCCCCTGCAGTCCGGCATGGTGGATGACTTTATCAACGTCAAGCACGGGCGCAAAAAGCCGGAATACCCGCATCCGGACATTGTGCATATTCTCGAACCTACCTACGGCGTCATTCTTTATCAGGAACAGGTGATGCAAATTGCCCAGGTGCTGGCCGGTTATACGCTGGGCGGCGCGGATATGTTGCGCCGTGCGATGGGCAAGAAAAAGCCCGAGGAAATGGCCAGGCAGCGCACAATTTTTACCGAAGGCGCAGTCAAGCGCGGGGTGAAGGAAAAGACCGCCACTTATATTTTCGACCTGATGGAAAAATTCGCTGGCTACGGTTTCAACAAGTCGCATTCGGCCGCCTATGCACTGGTGTCCTATCAGACCACCTGGCTTAAGGCCTGGTTCCCTGCCGCCTTTATGGCGGCGGTGCTGTCCGCCGACATGGATAATACCGATAAGGTAGTGACTTTGATCGACGAATGTGCCGATATGGGGCTGGAAGTCGAACCGCCAAACATCAATCTCTGTGCGCATCGTTTTACCGTTGACGGTGAACAGACGGTGGTTTACGGGCTGGGTGCGATCAAGGGCGTGGGCGAAGCGGCTATTGACGGCATCATTCATGAGCGGGAGAAAAACGGCCCCTTCATCGATTTGTTTGATTTCTGTAAGCGCATTGAACTGAAAAAAGTTAACCGCCGCACACTGGAAGGGCTGATTATGGCCGGTGCCTTGGACGTCTTTGGCGAGAACCGCGCCACGCTTATGGCGTCCCTGCCTGCGGCACAGAAGCTGGCGGAACAGGAACATCGGAATCGTGAAGCGGGCATTGATGATTTGTTTGCGATAGCGTCGAATTCAGATGCGGGGGCGACGGCGGCTACGAGCGTGGAATATCAGCGGCAGCCGGAATGGAGCGAAGATCAACGCCTGGCCTGTGAGAAACAGACGCTGGGTCTTTATCTCACCGGTCATCCCATTAATCGTTACCTGGATGAACTGGAACAGTTTACTAACGCGCGTATCGTGGATTTGAAACCGGCGAAAAACCAGACCGTGGTGGTAGCGGGTCTGATCATTGCTATGCGCAGTATGAACACCCGGCGCGGCGATCGCATGGCCTTTATCACGATTGATGATCGCAGTGCGCGTATCGAACTGGCGGTATTTTCCGAAGCCTTTCATCAGTATCGTGATTTGCTGGCGAAAGACAAACTCATCGTGGTCGAAGGCGAAGTCAGCCTGGATGACTACAGTGGTGGATTCAAGATGAGCGCCAGCAGCATATATGACATCAACCAGGCACGCACGCGTTTTGCTAAACGCTTGCTGGTACAGGTTGATCAGCAACGTGCCGCCAATGGATTTATTCGTGAGTTACAATCCACGCTGATGCCTTTTCGGGATGGGATCTGCCCGGTGGTGCTGAATTATCAGCGTTCGGACGCGCGCGTGCAACTGACCCTGGGAGAAGACTGGCGCGTACAGCCGAGTGATGAACTGTTGCAGCGGTTACGGGAAATGTTGGGCAAGGAACAGGTGCGGATGATTTACCAATGATAGTGTATTGTTTAGACAGACAGGTGATTTTATTATGAGCAAGGTCAGTCTCTTTAAACTTGTAGGGATGAAAGTATTGATCGGGATTATTGGCTTTATTGCATCGCTTGCCTCGGTGGTGATGCTGGCTGTTTATTATTATCCGGGTTAAGTCAGTAGTAAGGCGAATAATATTCAAGGAGAACCAGTAATGAGTGAAGTCGAGACAGAAATAGATTACGGGCCGTTGGCGATTCTGATTGGCGTGTGGGAAGGTGCTCAGGGTGAAGACATTGCGCCTGAGCCGGATGGCGAGGAACACAATCCTTATTATGAAACGATTGTGTTCGATGCCATTGGCGATGTAACCAATGCTGAGTCGCAAACGCTGGTAGCACTGCATTATCGCCAGATCGTCAAACGCAAGTCTGACAATAAAGTTTTTCATCATGAAACCGGTTACTGGATGTGGGATGCCGAGAATGACAGGATCATGCATTCACTGACCATTCCCCGGGCTGTCGCGCTGCTGGCCGGAGGCAAGGCCCGCAAGGACGGCAATGCCACGGTGTTTGAAGTTCAGGCAAAGTGGGATGATCCGGACTGGGGTATTGTGCAATCACCCTTTATGCGGGACAAGGCTAAAACCACCGCGTTTACACATACGATCACCATAACCGGTGATGAACTCAGCTACATGGAAACCACGATGCTGGAGATCTAT
>DRJN01000164.1 GCA_011052165.1 Gammaproteobacteria bacterium | reverse complement strand
GTGCGCTTTGTGGGTGGCTCATTAGACGATCTTAAGCATTTTCCGGCAGGCGCACGCCGGGAAGCGGGTTTCGAGCTTAGTAATGTTCAGGCTGGGTTGCAGCCGAGTGATTGGAAGCCAATGAATACCGTTGGTGCCGGGGCTGTTGAAATCCGGATTAAGGACACCCTCGGTATTTACCGGGTGATCTATGTCGCCCGATTCGAAGAGGCCGTTTACGTGTTGCATGCTTTTCAAAAGAAGACACGAAAAACACGTAAGGCGGATATCGAGTTGGCTAAAGCAAGGTACAAGGCGCTGGCAGAACAGAGGAAACGACAATGACGATTTCAAAAGGCTATCGCAATGTATTTGAGGCGCTGGAGGATAATTCGGCGATGGCGCAGAATCTGAAGATTCGTTCAGAATTGATGATTGCACTGCGTCAATATATCGAGGATGCAGGACTTGGCCAGAAGGAAACTGCAGAGGTGTTCGGTGTTCACCAACCGAGAATCAGCGATCTGATGCGCGGCAAGATCGACAAGTTCACTATCGACAGACTGGTCAACATGCTGGCTCGGATTGGAAAAACCGTGAAGGTGAAGGCTGCGTAGAGGTACCGGCTGTTGGTGCATCAGTGGCGATTAACAATAAATTTGAACATGGTATTTTTCATGGTATTGACACTTATGGTCTCCTTAAAACCTGCGCAGTAACATGACTGAACCGCGTGACTTGCATTACATGCAGCATGCGCTGGAGCTGGCGCGGCGTGCAGAAGTTGAGAATGAAGTGCCGGTCGGGGCGCTGCTGGTGCGCGATGACGAGGTCATTGGCGAAGGCTGGAACAGGCCCATCGGCACGCATGATCCCAGCGGTCATGCAGAAATTCGAGCGCTACGCGCTGCCGCCCGTGCAGTTGCAAACTACCGGTTGCCGGGAACCACGCTCTACATCACCCTTGAACCCTGCGTGATGTGCGCCGGGGCGATTATTCATGCTCGTATCCACCGGGTGGTGTTTGGCGCACGGGATCTCAAAACCGGCGCGGCTGGGAGCGCTTTCGATATTCTCAACAGTGATCAACACAATCATGGTGTGCAGGTAACGGAAGGTGTGCTGGCAGAGGAATGTGGGCAGTTACTAACCGCTTTTTTCAGAGTGCGGCGAAAAAAATGATCGTTCGGGATCCATGCTGAAAGTTGTTTCTCCTGGGCGGCAGGATGCTTACAACGCCGGTGAAGAAAAGGCCAGCTTATTTCGGATGGGAGGGACGGATCTTTCTGTGCGCCAGCGCAGGATGTCGTAATAACTGCGAATATGTTCAACATAGCGCACGGGTTCATGACCGCGCGCATACCCGTAACGTGTTTTCTTGTACCACTTGCGTTTTCTGAGAAGAGGCAGGCTTTCTTTGACATCGATCCACTTGTTTTCATCACCGCCACGTTCTGCGGTGATCGCGCGGGCATCCTTGACATGGCCGAAGCCCACATTATAGGCCGCGAGGGTCATCCAGGTGCGATCCGGCTCCGCGACTTCCGGGAAGCGTTGATACAGGCTTTTAATATAACGGGCGCCGCCCTCGATACTTTGTGCGGGATCGGTTCGTTTTTTAATTCCTAACTGCCTGGCTGTGACGCGGGTCAGCATCATCATGCCGCGCACGCCAGTGGGTGAGACGGCCCGTGGATTCCAGTTGGATTCCTGATAGGACACTGCCGCGAGCAGGCGCCAGTCCAGGTTATTGTCCAGCGCGGCACGTTCAAACAGAGGTTGGTAACGGCGCATGCGCTGCTTGATATGACGTAAATAGGTGGGCGTGCCAGCATAATTGTAGTGGCGCACATGACCATAATACTGAGCCAGCATCTGTTCCAGTTTGCCAGACTTCCGTAGCGAGTTAAAAAATTTCTGTGCAGCCCGATAGAGGCTGTCATCCTTACCGGCGCGTAGCGCCCATGCCAGCCCCTGGGCATCAGAAATATCAAAAGCAACCCGCAATTCGGGATGATAACGGCGATGCAGGGCGGTTTCATTGGAGTCGGCAACGGTAAAGTCGATATGTTGTTCCGCCACCAGGGTGAGCAGTTCCGTACTCCTGGCCGTGGCGTTTTCGTGCCACTTCAGTGCAGGAACGTCCTGTTTCAGCGTTTTCAGGCGTTCCACATGGCTACTGTTGGCAATGACCTCAAGGTTGCCGTTGAGCAGATCCCTGATGCTGTGGGGACGCACGGCTCCGGTGCGATAAACAAGCTGCTGAGTGACGTACTGATAGGGCGAGGTGAAGCGCACCCGTTTTTTACGTTGCTCGGTCACGGTCAGACCGGCCGCTGCAACTTGGACTTGTCCCGACTCGACCTGTTGTAGAATATCTTGCAGATTATTTTCAGTACGAATATCGGCTTTCACGCCTATACGATCGGCAAAGGCCGTGATCAGATCATATTCCAGGCCGCGGGTACCGTGGGGGCCATTAAAATAGGTAGTGGGTGAGTTACGCGTCAGTACCCGTAGTACGCCATCATGCTGAACCTGTTGAAGCAGGTTACGCCGAGGGGCACAGATAGTAAGGATCAAAGTCAGCGATAGTATAATACCGCCTGTCATTACTATGAATCTTTTATGCATGAACAACCCCGACTACTCTTTTCCTGATATCGGCATACCCGGCTGCATGCTGACAGATTTACTTGATACCATTCACATGGTGTAAAGTAAATTATACCACACTAATATTCGAGGTTATCTATAATTTGTGTTTTAGTCGCTTGAATTAGACCTTGATTTGTGTTAACTCTTCCTATGTTTCTGCTTTATATTTCACTGCTAAGTTGCTGATATTATTTCTGTTTCGAGATTACAGGCTCGAAAAATGGAAAAGGATCTGTATATTTTAATCAGAGGACTTATAATCACGCGCATGGAGAGGTGCCAGAGTGGCCGAATGGGCTTGACTCGAAATCAAGTGAAGGCTCGCGCCTTCCGAGGGTTCGAATCCCTCC
>DRJN01000163.1 GCA_011052165.1 Gammaproteobacteria bacterium | reverse complement strand
TGCGGGTAAAGGCCGGAGTCATATCACCGATCACCTGAAGATGGTGCGCCCGACAGGAGTCGAACCTGTGACCCCCGCCTTCGGAGGGCGGTACTCTATCCATCTGAGCTACGGGCGCATATCCGTGCGCCGTTGATTATACCGCGATGGGCGGGGTTCGTCTAACAGACTGATTCTGTTGATTGTCGGGGCGAGTTTGCGCCTTTCTCGTTCCCACGCTCTGCGTGGGAATGCATAAGCGGTGGTCAGACTGTATGGTTATGGGGTTCCAGTGGTGAGAAAGGTATGGGTTCCCACGCAGAGCGTGGGAACCAGGGAAATCCTCTGCTTTTAGGCGGCAATTTTTTGCTTATTCCAGCTAGGCTTCTGTCTGAGAAAGGGCTATTTCGCAAGCATTTCTCTCAGATTGGCAAGATGCGCCTGGCCCCGTTGCAGACGCTCTTGTGGATCCATTTTCACCCCTTCTCCGGTCCATTGCAGATCATCGCTGGGCAGCTCATCAATGAATCGGCTAGGCGTGCAGTCGGCGACTTCTCCGTAACGTTTTCTTTTTTGGGCGAAGCTCAGGGTCAGGTTTTTCTGCGCACGGGTGATGCCGACATAGGCCAGTCGACGCTCTTCTTCGATAGTGTCATTTTCAATGCTATTGCGATGAGGCAGCAATTCTTCTTCCACACCGACAAGATAGACATTAGGAAATTCCAGGCCCTTGGCGGCATGCAGGGTCATTAAACTTACCTGGTCGCCGCGATCGTCTTCATTTTCCCGTTCCAGGGTGTCGAGCAGGGTGAGCCGGGCGACCAGTTCGCCCAAACTGGCTTCGGGAGTGGTTTTAGCCATACGGGCTATCCAGCTGAGGAGTTCCTTGATATTCCCGATGCGTCGGTTGGCCTGTGCTTCGTCCTTGCCGTTATCCAGTAACCACTGATCATAATCAATGTTGCGCAGCATGAGGTGGATGGTTTCCACCGGCTCGCCATTTTCCGCTTTGTTGGCCAGCTCCAGTATCCAGTCACAAAAGATATGCAGGCGTTCAGCGGCGCGTGCAGAGAGGTGTTGCGCCAGTCCCAGTTCAAAACAGGCATTGAACAGGCTGCTATTGCGTTCGCTGGCGTAGAGGGACAGTTTTTCAAGTGTGCCCGGGCCAATCTCCCGGCGTGGCGTGTTGATGATGCGCACGAAAGCATTGTCATCCTCGGGATTGGCCAGCAGGCGCAGGTAGGACATGATGTCCTTGACTTCTGCATAGGCGAAGAAGGACGTGCCGCCGCTCAAATAATAGGGTATATCATGTTCTCGCAAAGCACGTTCGAACAGGCGGGACTGGTGGTTGCCGCGATAGAGTATGGCGTAGTCTTTGAACTTTGTGCGGTTGACGAATTTATGATGCAGAAGTTCGGATATGATTTGCTCTGCTTCGGCTTCTTCGTTGGCCACGCGTATAATACGGATAGGATCGCCGTGCCCGAGATCGCTCCAGAGTTTTTTCTCGAAGATGTGCGCATTATTGGCAATCAGGGTATTGGCGGCATGCAGAATCCGGCGGGTGGAACGATAATTCTGCTCCAGCTTGATGATTTCAAGATTGGGGAAATCCTCTTTCAGCAGGGCCATGTTTTCCGGCTGGGCGCCGCGCCAGGTGTAGATGGACTGATCGTCATCGCCCACCACGGTCAGGTTGCCACGCACGCCGGTGAGCATTTTTACCAGCTCGTACTGGGCGGTATTGGTGTCCTGATATTCATCCACCAGCAAGTAGCGGATCCGGTTTTGCCAGCGTTCCAGTACCTCGGGATGTTCGCGGAAGAGCAGGCCCGGCAGCATGATCAGATCATCAAAGTCGACGGCATTATAGGTTTTCAGATGATGGTTATATTGTTCGTATAATGTGGCGGCGGTGCTTAGAACGGGATCGCCGTTAGCCTCTTTTAATGCCTGATCCGGTTGAATGAAAGCGCTTTTCCAGTTTGAAATTTGCCACAGGTTCTTTTCGGCCTGGTTACCATGATCACCGAAGGCCTTTTTCATCAACTCCTTGAGCAGGGCCACACTATCGGTATTGTCATAGATGGAAAAGCCCGCCTTGTATCCCAATATCTCAAGCTCACGGCGGATGATATCCAGGCCAAGAGTATGAAAAGTTGAGACGCGCAGTCCCTTGCCCTGATTTTTTTCCAGTAGTTTTTTCACCCGGCCTTTCATCTCGCGGGCGGCTTTGTTGGTAAAGGTAACAGCAGCGATGTTGCGCGGATCGATGCCGCAACGCTGAATCAGGTAGGCGATTTTCCGGGTAATCACCCGGGTTTTGCCGCTGCCTGCGCCGGCCAGGACCAGTGAGGGGCCATCAAGGTGCTTGACCGCGGCTAACTGGCGGGGATTGAGAGCGGCTTGCATGATGTCGGGGATTTATCTCGAAAGTGCCATTGTAGGCGCTGATCCGCAAAAGATCGAGATTGACATTTACGGGGAAGCCGTTTGCCTGGCGCGTAATTTTTTTATACCCGGAGAAAATGGGCGCATCAACAGGATGCGCCCCCAGTCTCAGCAATGGTGACTGAATCGAAGGTGGGGGGCATCAGCGGTGAGATCGGTGAAATCTTCGCCACTCAGATGCACCAGCTCAGTATGATTGCCGGCTTCAAAATAAATTTCGTCACATTCGTTCAGACTGTCATCGATGACCGCGTCATAGCCAAAGGCTTTGACCATGGGGGGGATGGCGCCTGTGGCGCAGTCTTCGAACATATCCTTGATTTCATTTTCGGTGGCGAGTTGCAGATCACGTCCCAGCTCTTCACTCAGCGTTTCGATTTCGACCGTGTGGGTGGCAGGTAGGACGGCCATCAGATAACCGGTCTCATCTTCCAGCACCACACATTTGGCCAGTTTTTCGCCCGGAATATGTGCGGCTTCAGCCGTACGCATGCTGCCGCTGATCCAGGCATGGTGCACCAGCTCGTAATCCACGCCTTCCCACTCCAGGTATTCCAGTAATGAGATCGACATTGCCATAATTACGTCCTCC
>DRJN01000162.1 GCA_011052165.1 Gammaproteobacteria bacterium | reverse complement strand
CGGGTGATAACGTGAAAATGACGGTCTCACTGATCGCCCCGATTGCGATGGAAGAAGGCTTGCGCTTTGCGATTCGTGAAGGTGGTCGTACCGTCGGTGCCGGTGTGGTATCCAAAGTTATCGAGTAATGGTTTTCAAAGTTTGAGTGACAGGGTTTTCCTCGTCACTCGTCCCTTGAATTTAAAGGTAAAGAAAATGAGCAAGAATCAGAATATCCGTATCCGCCTCAAGGCCTTTGATCATCGTCTGATCGATCAGTCCGCCCGTGAGATCGTGGAAACAGCAAAGCGTACCGGTGCCCAGGTCAAAGGGCCGATTCCCCTGCCGACCAAGAAAGAGCGCTTTACTGTGCTGATTTCTCCGCATGTGAATAAAGATGCGCGCGATCAATATGAGTTGCGTACGCATAAACGTCTGATGGATATCGTTGATCCCACAGACAAAACGGTAGATGCCCTGATGAAGCTGGATCTGGCGGCAGGCGTTGATGTTCAAATTCAACTGCAATAAAAGATCTGGAATTGAATCACGGGCGTTTAACCGGGAACGGGAGTTAAGAAGATGACGATGGGTGTAGTGGGTCGCAAAGTTGGAATGACGCGTATTTTCACAGATGAGGGAGTGTCCCTGCCTGTGACGGTCATCGAGGTGGAGCCCAACAAGGTGACGCAGGTCAAAACAGGTGAGACGGATGGCTATCGCGCCGTGCAGGTCACGACCGGCAGTCGCAAAGCCAAGCGGGTGACGAAACCCATGGCCGGGCATTTTGCTAAAGCCGGGGTGGAAGCCGGGCGCGGTCTCTGGGAGTTCCGGCTGGATGAGGGTGAAGGTGACGATCTTGAGCTTAAATCCGAGATCAAGGTGGATATGTTTGAGGCCGGCCAGAAAGTGGATGTGACCGGCACCAGTATGGGTAAAGGTTTTGCGGGTGCTGTCAAGCGTCACCATTTCGCCATGCAGGATGCCACCCACGGCAACTCGCTGTCGCATCGTGCGCCGGGTTCCATCGGCCAGTGTCAGACGCCGGGTCGCGTATTCAAAGGCAAGAAAATGGCCGGCCACATGGGCGCGGTAAAACGCACCAGTCAGAATCTCGAAGTGGTACGCGTTGACGGTGAACGGAACCTGCTGTTGGTTAAAGGTGCGGTCCCAGGCAGCAAGGGCGGCAACGTGATTGTTCGTCCTGCGGTCAAGGCATAAGAGGATACGACGATGGAATTAGCATTAACAACCGCAACCGGCAAGACTTCAAAGAAAACCGTCGATCTTTCCGAAGCTATTTTTACGGCCGATTTTAATCAGGATCTGGTGCATCAGGCCGTGACCTCCTACCTGGCGGGTGGCCGTTCCGGCACCCGGGCACAGAAAACCCGCGCCGAAGTGCGGGGTGGGGGTAAAAAACCTTGGCGTCAAAAGGGGACAGGGCGCGCACGTTCTGGTACAATTCGCAGCCCGATTTGGCGCAGCGGTGGTGTAACCTTCGCGGCCAAGCCGCATGACTTCTCGAAAAAGTTGAATAAGAAGATGTATCGTGCGGCGATGCGGTCAATTTTTTCCGAGTTGGCGCGCAATGAGCGTTTGATGGTGATTGATGATTTCAGGATGGAAACGCCCAAAACGAAAGAGCTCTCGGCAAAGCTGGCGGCCCTGGGTGTGGATAAGGTACTGCTGATTACGGATGATCTCAATGAAGCGCTCTTCCTGTCGGCGCGTAATTTATTCAAGATTGGGATATGTGAAGTGGGTTATATCGACCCGGTCAGCCTTGTGCGCTTTGATAAGGTACTGATGACCGTATCAGCCATCAAGAAGCTTGAGGAGTTACTGGTATGAGTCAGGAACGTTTGATGAATGTGTTGCTGGGGCCGCACGTTTCGGAGAAAAGCAGCCTTGTTGGCGATAGTCACAACCAGGTGGTGTTCAAGGTTGTGACGGATGCCAGCAAAACCGAGATCAGGCAGGCGGTAGAATTGATGTTCGAAGTGGATGTTGAGTCGGTACAGGTTACCAATGTAAAGGGCAAGACCAAGCGCACGCAACGCGGGGCGGGTCGCCGCAAAAACTGGAAAAAAGCCTATATCCGCCTGAAAGAAGGCCAGGATATTAACTTCGTTGGTACAGAATAAAAGGTTACGGGAAAAGTAAAGATGGCAATCGTCAAATCAAAACCGACTTCTGCGGGGCGCCGCTTTGTAGTGAATGTCGTCAATCCGGACCTGCACAAGGGTGAACCTTATGCGCCGCTGCTGGAAAAGAAATCCAGAACAGGCGGGCGCAATAACAAGGGTCGCATTACCACGCGCCATAAAGGCGGGGGTCATAAGCAGCATTATCGGATTATCGATTTCAAGCGCAACAAGGATTCTATTCCCTGTACGGTAGAGCGTCTGGAATATGATCCAAACCGCAGCCCGTTTATTGCGTTGCTGTTGTTTGCCGATGGTGAGCGCCGTTATATTCTTGCGCCCCAGGGGGTCAAGGTTGGCGACAGCCTGGTTTCCGGGCAGGATGCGCCTATCAAGGTGGGCAATTGTTTGCCTTTGCGTAATATCCCGGTAGGCACAATCGTTCACGCGGTTGAATTGAAACCTGGCAAGGGTGCGCAAATAGCGCGTAGTGCAGGCACCTCAGTGCAGCTCATTGCGCGTGAAGGTAGTCATGCAACCCTGCGTCTGCGTTCAGGTGAAATGCGCAAGGTACTGTCTGACTGCCGCGCCACGATTGGCTCGGTCAGTAACTCGGAGCACAACCTGCGCAAACTGGGTAAGGCCGGCGCGACGCGCTGGCGCGGCGTGCGTCCGACCGTTCGTGGGGTTGCCATGAACCCGGTCGATCATCCGCATGGAGGGGGTGAAGGCCGTACTTCGGGTGGCCGTCACCCGGTGACGCCCTGGGGTGTGCCTACCAAGGGTTACAAGACCCGCAAGAACAAACGTACCGATAACATGATCGTGCGCCGCCGTAACAAGAAATAATTTTATTTGAATTAACCGACAGCGAGTAAATAACCGTGCCACGTTCTATCAGAAAAGGACCCTTTGTTGACTTGCACCTTGTCAAAAAGGTGAAGACCGCTATTGACACCAACTCAAAAAGACCCATCAAGACATGGTCGCGCCGTTCGATGATTATTCCCGACATGATCGGCTTGACCATCGCGGTGCATAACGGAAGGCAGCATGTACCTGTGTTGATTTCAGAGAACATGATTGGTCACAAGCTGGGTGAATTTGCGCCTACACGTACTTTTCGTGGTCACATTGCTGACAAGAGATCGAGGTAAGCAGGATAATGGAAGTTGTAGCAAAATTGAGACATGCGCGGATTTCCGCACAGAAAGGTCGCCTTGTCGCCGATCAGATTCGTGGTCTTCCCGTTGAAGATGCCTTGCAGACGCTGACGTTCAGTCCGAAAAAGGCCGCCGCCATTATCAGGAAAGTGCTGGAGTCCGCGATAGCGAATGCCGAGCATAATGAAGGCGCTGACATTGATGAGCTGAAAGTCGAGCGTGTTTTCGTTGATGAAGGACCGACCCTGAAACGCTGGAGAGCCCGCGCCAAAGGTTCAGTTAACCATATTTTTAAACGTACAAGTCACATTACCGTGACCGTTGCGGAAAGATAAGAGAGCGATTATGGGTCAGAAAGTACATCCCACAGGTATTCGCCTTGGCATCGTCAAGGACTGGACTTCCAAGTGGTACGCCAATTCCAAAGACTATGCGAATATGCTGAACGCCGATCTCGAAGCGCGCGCTTTTATTAAAAAGAAGCTTGCACATGCATCGGTGAGCCGTATCCAGATTGAGCGTACTGCCGGTAACGCCACTATTGCCATCCACACGGCGCGTCCCGGCCTGGTCATTGGCAAAAAAGGTGAAGATATTGAACGCCTGCGCAGAGAAGTGACCAGCATGATGGGCTTGGCTCATGTGCGTATGAACATCGAAGAAATTCGCAAGCCCGAGCTGGATGCCACCCTGGTTTCCGAGAGTGTTGCACAGCAACTGGAACGCCGGATTATGTTCCGCCGTGCGATGAAGCGTGCCGTGCAGAACAGTATGCGACTGGGCGCGCAGGGGATTCGTATTAATGTTGCCGGACGTCTGAATGGTGCAGAAATCGCGCGTACCGAATGGTACCGTGAAGGCCGTGTGCCGTTGCATACCCTGCGTGCGGATATTGATTATGGTCTTGCCGAAGCGAAAACAACTTACGGCATCATCGGAGTGAAGGTTTGGATCTTCAAGGGTGAAGTTATCGGCGCGAAAGAAGAAGCCGAAATTGAATCCGCGAAGGCTGCCGCCGGTTAACTGGAGTTTAAAGCATGCTGCAGCCAAAACGTACAAAATTTCGTAAACAGCAAAAAGGTCGTAACCGCGGCCTGGCCGACCGCGCCAACAAGGTCAGCTTTGGTGAGTTTGGTCTGAAATCGACTGGCCGTGGAAGAATTACCGCGCGCCAGATTGAAGCCGCACGCCGGGCGATGACCCGCCACATCAAGCGTGGGGGTAAAATCTGGATCCGCATTTTTCCGGATAAGCCTATTTCCAAAAAGCCGCTGGAAGTTCGCCAGGGCAAGGGCAAGGGGAATGTCGAATACTGGATTGCCCAGATTCAGCCTGGCCGTATGCTCTATGAAATGGAAGGCGTGACAGAAGAAATTGCACGCGAAGCCTTTCGTTTGGCAGCCGCCAAGTTGCCGATTAAAACCACCTTTGTCAGCCGGACGGTACTCTAAATGAATGCGACAGAATTACGTGAGAAAACAGCGGAAGAACTCAATACAGAATTGCTGGGTCTGACGCGTGAACAGTTTAACCTGCGCATGCAAAAAGCAACCGGCCAGATGGCCCGCCCGCATCAGATGAAAGTTGCGCGCCGCAGTATCGCGCGCCTTAAAACCATCCTGAACGAAAAAGCAGGTAAAGCAGAATGAGTGAAGAAGCAAAAGTTCAGCGCACAGTCGCAGGTCGTGTTGTCAGCAACAAAATGGAAAAGTCGATTACGGTGCTGATTGAACGCAAAGTCAGGCATCCTGTTTACGGCAAATATGTCAAACGTTCAAGCAAACTGTTTGCGCATGATGCAGAGAATGAATGTCACGAAGGTGATCTGGTTATAGTCAGTTCCTGTCGTCCGATTTCCAGGAACAAATGCTGGAAACTGGAAAAGATCGTTGAACGGGCGCCCGTCATTTAAAGCGTACCGGTATTTAATAGAGAAAATTACAGGATTTAGCGGAGCCACTCATGATCCAGATGCAAACAACTCTCGAAGTCGCCGACAATAGCGGTGCGCGTCGGGTACAATGTATTAAAGTGTTAGGTGGTTCAAAACGCCGTTACGCAAGAATAGGTGATGTAATCAAGGTGAGCGTCAAGGAAGCTATTCCCCGCGGAAAGGCAAAGAAGGGTGAAGTCTTCAATGCGGTGGTGGTGCGTACCCGTAAGGGTGTGCGTCGTCCGAATGGTTCGGTTATTCGCTTTGACAGCAATGCTGCTGTTTTACTGAATGCTCAACTACAGCCTGTCGGCACCCGTATTTTTGGGCCGGTTACCCGCGAATTGCGAACTGAAAATTTCATGAAAATTATTTCACTGGCGCCGGAAGTGCTCTGAGCAGGAAGTACTCAGAATCAGGCAGCCTGAAAATAGTGTGATATCAATCGTTGCATAAGTATTCGCATGTATTTTATCCCCTCACCCCAACCCTCTCCCAGAGGGAGAGGGGGCTATGATGCAAATACTTATG
>DRJN01000161.1 GCA_011052165.1 Gammaproteobacteria bacterium | reverse complement strand
GGGTGTCGATTGATACAATACGAAGAGGAAGTACATTTTATACTTCAACTAAAGCTCGGCAGTTTTCTTCAGAATTTTTAGCTAAGGACAAAAAGGGTTATTTTGCCATTAATCTGGGTGCCCGTGTGCCAGAAAAACGTTGGCCCGTGGAAAAATATGCCGAATTAGCATCAAAAATTTCCGATCAATATGCGATGCAAACGGTTGTTTTCACTAATCCAGGTATGGAAGAATTAACCGATAAATTCATTTTAAACTATGTGAGTGATCGTGAGTGCATACCTGCACCACTATTGTCTCTGGATAGAGTTGCTGCACTGCTTGAAAAAGTTAATTTCCTCATAACTGGAGATACTGCTCTTATGCATCTGGCATTTGGTGTTAAATGTCCAACATTAGTTCTGTTTACGCACACCCGGCCTGAAGTTGTCAAGCCGGATGATTGTCAACATGTGCCCTGCTTTATTGAGGATAGAAGTTCGTTAGATGAATGTGGTTTACCGTATGGGATGGCCGATATTCCAATAGAATATGCTTTGCGGCGATTTGAAATATTGTATGCACAACTGGATTAGTCAGTCTATTTTATGAAAAGGATCCAAATTTTATGATAGATGATCTGTATAATCGTATACGTTACTATTTATTTGCGCCAATGCCGGTCGAGCGTAAGAGTAAGCCGATTAAAGATCGCATCAGAAAAGTACGTTATATTTTATTTGGACACTTACCGTTTTTGGGGCGAAAACCGGCACCGGCAGAGAGTAGTAAAGCCAGGGGGCGTCGGCAGCGTGAAGGTTTTTTTGAGAAATACTGTAAGGGTAATGGCCTGGATGTTGGTTATGGTGGAGATCCTGTTGCGCCGAACGTGCGTGGCTGGGACTTTGAGCATGGCGATGCACAAATTTTACATGGACTTGATGATGAGAGTTTTGATTTCGTCTATTCAAGTCATTTACTGGAGCACTTACCGGATGTTGAGCTGGCGCTGAATAACTGGTGGCGAGTGCTCAAGCCCGGCGGCTATTTAATTCTTTATCTTCCTCATCGTGAGCTGTATGAGAAAAAGGCGCATCTGCCATCCAGGTTTAACGATGACCATGCTCATTTCTTTCTGCCGGAGCGGGATGAATTGCCTGATACGCTTGGTTTGCTGCCGCTTGTCAAACGTGTGCTGACTGAGCATGAATCGATTTACTGGAAGGTCTGCGATGAGGGCTATGTAAATCCCGGGGATGAGTTGCCCAGTGAAGGTGAATTCTCCATTGAGCTGGTTATTCGCAAACCCACCTGAGTATTATTTTTTAAGTAACTGGTCCAGTATAATTTTAACATCATCGTTTGTTATCCGGGTCATGGTATCAGGATCACGCACCCGGCTGCCCCAGGGGATGTTGGCGACAGTTTTTCCGTATTTGGCTTTTACCGCTTCTGGATAACGGTTAACAATGTATTTTGCGGACAGATAGGCCCGAGCCCGATCCGGATTAGTGCAGGCGTAGAGACCGATTACCGGGGTATTGACGGCTGTGGCCATGTGCGCAGGTCCTGAATCCGGTGCGATCAATAGTTCTGCGCCATCAATCACCGCCAGCAGTTCCTTCAGGGTGGTTTTGCCAATCAAGTTCACGGGCTTTTGTCGGCAGCGGGCGCTGATTTTCTCCCCAAATTCTTTTTCGATGGCGGAAGGGGCGCCGCTGAGAACCACGGGCCAGTGATATTTTTCTGCAATATAGTCAGCCACGGCAGCATAACCTTCGATGGTCCAGTTGCGGTAGGGCATGCTGGAGCAGGGGCTAATAACGATATAAGGTGTCTCCGGCAGGATATTCCCAAGCTGTTTGCGGGTGAATTCACTGATGGGAATATCCCAGGTCAGAATACGTTCCCGGATGCCTAATGTTTCGATAAAACCGAAGAAGCTGTCCATTACATGCTGTCTGTCGATATGCGGGATTTGTTTATTGGTAAATATCCATTGCAGGTCTTTGGCTCTCTGACGATCAAACCCGAGCCGGGTGTTGGCCGGGATCAGCATGCTGACCAGGCTGGCGCGTAATGACATTTGCATGTGCAGCAGGACATCAAAGCGTCGCCCGCGCAGTTGCTGATAAAGGTGGTGATATGCCGTCAATCCCTTTGACTTGTCAAAGATGATAAACTCGATGCCGGGTATGTCGCCGATTAAACTGTGTTCCAGTTTGCCGATAATCCAGGTTAGTTGTGTCTGCGGCCAGTAGTGTTGCAGCGTTCGCACGACAGGCAGAACGTGACAGATGTCACCAATGGCCGACAGGCGTAGAATACAAAGGCTGCGTGGAGTTGAACCCGTAGGGAAAATCATGTGTATGAAGTTAATAGAAACTCATTCAAAGCAAGAACACATCCTATACGATGCCGAGCTGATTGAAAATCCCACTGGGTCATATTTTGAAGAAGAAAACTGGCGTAAACGTGACGCATTAAACGGTATTGCAAAAGGACGAGGCGCAACCGTATTTGTTCAGCATGCCGGGCGGGACTATGTTTTGCGCCATTACCGGCGAGGCGGGCTGGTTGCGCGCTTTGTCGAGGATCGTTATTTTTGGGCCGGACTTTTGCAAACTCGCGCCTGGCGTGAATGGCATCTGCTGGCTGAACTCTGGCAAAAGAAGCTTCCGGTTCCTCAACCTGTGGCTGCCCGGGTGCTGAGGCAGGGATTGTTTTACCGTGCGGATATTCTTATGGGCAGAATCACTGCGGCACAGACTCTGGCCGATGTACTGCTAGACTCGGCCTTGGCCGCGCCTCTTTGGCAAAGTCTGGGACAGACATTGAGACGATTCCATGATGCGGGTGTTTATCATGTCGATCTGAATGCCAGGAATGTCATGTTGGACAGGGATGAGGGTTTTTATCTGATTGACTTTGACCGGGGCGCCTTGCGTAGACCGCATCGACGCTGGCAGCAGGCCAGTGTTTTGCGGCTTAAACGCTCACTGGATAAATTTTTTGATAAAGCAGAAAAAAATCAAACCCGTTTTTATTTTTCTGAATCGGATTGGCAGACCCTTTTATCAGGGTATGGTTGGCCCGAATAAGGTTACTATCAATCGTTGCATAAGTATTCGCATGTATTTTATCCCCTCACCCCAACCCTCTCCCCGAGGGAGAGGGGGCTATGATGCAAATACTTATGCAACGATTAATATGAAGCATTTTTCACAGCTTAAGTTTTGGGTAGAGCGTCCCAAGCTCCTGTAGATATCTTTGTGCCATGGCGTTGTTTTCACGGCTGAGTGTGAGTCCGTGTTTGCCAAACTGACGAGGTTTTTCTTTATCATTAAGCCATTCCTGAATCAGTCTGCCAAGTTCGTCTTTACTTTCGGCACAGACGCCAGCCCGTTGTTGAAGAAATAATTGCGCCTCATCATGAAAGTTCTCCATGTGCGGGCCGAAAATAACCGCCTTTCCCTGCTGCGCTACTTCGAGAATATTTTGCCCGCCTTTTTCAGCAAAGGCGCCGCCCATGATCACAAACTCTGCGCCGGCAATGAAGGTGGGCAATTCGCCAAAGGTATCGGCAATATAGATTTCTGTTTCTGGATTAAGGGTTTCATTTTTACTGCGTACAACAATGTGTGAAGTGAGTGAAGAGAGATCGCGCAGTATCTCATTCAGTCGCGCCGGGTGTCGGGGAACAATAACCAGAAAACAATGATCTTTATTTTGTGTCAACCATTGCCGGGCAATATAGATTTCTTCGGTTTCACGGGTAGAAGCGGCTAGTACATAAGGACGTTCAAAAGTAATGGGTGGAACAGATTTTTCCGCTGTGCCGGAAAATTTTATGTTGCCGATGATCTTGATTCTTTCTTCAGGTACCGATAGTGAGGCAAAGCCTGCCGCATCTTCTTCTGAACGGGCCAGTACCGCATAGGTGTTTTCCATTGCCTTGCAGTAGAGCGAGCGAATCCAGGGACGGGTATTCAGGGTGCGGGAAGAGAGGCGGCCATTGATAATGGTTAACGGCACACCCGCCTGAAAGCAGGCTTCATACAGGTTAGGCCAGATTTCAGTTTCCACAATCAGGGCCGCGGCCGGTTTAATGCTATGCAGAAAATGTGTTACCGCCCGCCACCAGTCGAGGGGCAGGTAGTTACAATTAACCGCTGCGGGCATTTTAGCGCGGGCGGCGATTTGTCCGCTGGGCGTACTGGTAGTCAGATAGATGGAGAGCGCCGGGTTTTCTTCCAGCATCAGTTTGAGCAAGGGCAGCACGGCATTGACCTCGCCGACTGAAGCGGCATGCACCCATACAGATTGTTCGCTACGGGCGTTGTAGGAGAGGCCCAGGCGTTGCAACAGATACCGCCTGTCCTTGAAGCGCCATGCCATCCAGCTGGTATAGGCCATGGCCGGCAAACTTAGGGCAAACAGCAGGCGGCTATAACGCTTCAGGCGCTTGTCCCGGCGCAGGGGATAGAGTTGCGGTTCACCAAAAGGGCGGGTTTTGAAGCGGCGATGGACCCATAGATATTGCTCTGGCGCCCATCGTATTCCTTCTTCAATGATCTGGTTGACGCGGCTGGCGTCTGCCAGATCATCGCCTGTGGGAAAGTTATCCAGTGGTGCCTGCAGGCTGATGACATAACCCTGGTTGCCGGGCAAGCGTCGGGAGAAAAAGGGCAGGACAATGGCACCGGACAGTTGTGCCAGGCGTGCAGTTATGGTCAGACTGGCCGCAGGCACACCCATGAAAGGTGCAAAGACAGTGCCTTGCCGGCCGAAGTCCTGATCCGGGGCATACCAACATGTTTTTCCCTGTTTCAGAGTATGTATGATCTTGCGCATATTTTTGCTGGGAATTAAATCAGCAAAATTTTTTCTGCGTGAGTGAGCCATCACGGCTTCAAATAGTTCGTTATGCGCCGGTTTATAAATTCCTATGCCATTGACATACAGAGAAATTAATCGGCCACCCAGCTCCAGTGTACTGTAATGTCCACCAAGCAGCAAAATGCCTTTTCCTGTTTTTTGTGCAGCGCGTAAATATTCCAGGCCTTCGATGCGGTGAAGTTTTTGTAGACGTTCATGACTGCCCCACCAGGCGAGTGCTGACTCAAACAGGGTGATGGTCACGGCGCGTAGACAGGCGCGGGTGCGCTGACGCTGTTGTGAGGCGGTTAGTTCGGGAAAGCAGAGACGGATATTAATGGCTGCAATGCGTCGCTGTGAGAGGGGTAAATGATAAACCAGCGTGCCGAGAACATTGCCCATCAGTCGCAGAACCGGCAGGGGTAGAGTACTAGACAGACGTAGAAATCCCAGGCCTAACCAGGTTGGCCAGTAGCGGGGGCCAAGGTAGTCCATAAAGGGGAAGGGTGTCTGTTGGCTCAAGTTTTTTGTAAACAGATAGATGGCGAAAAAAATATTTAACGCATCAGGGCAGAGGCAGCGTACACGCTATTGCAACCAGCGATTGATAGTCTTCAGAGCGGTATCGCTAAGCGTACCCGCAGCCTGCTGCAAGGTCAGGGTTTCCAGAATATAGGCATAGCGCGATTTGGCATAGTCACGTTCAGCGCGGAAAACTTCGCGCCGTGAGTTGAGTACATCGACGGTGGTACGGGTGCCAACTTTATAACCTGTTTCAGTAGCTTGCAGTGCGGTGCGGCTGGATTTCAGCGCCTGCTTGTAGGCGAGTACCTGGCTGATGTTGGATTCTACATTCAGATAGGCGCTACGGGTTTTATTTTCCGTCGTGCGGCGCTGACGTTCATAGAGTTCTTTAGCCCGGTTATACTGGTAAACCGCCTGACGGGTTTTTGAACTAATCAGCCCGCCCTGATAAATTGGCACATTAAGTTCCAGGCCAATGCGAGTATCGGTTTGTTTTTTGCCGGTAAATGCGACAAAGGCGCCGCCTTCAGTAATCGACTCGGTTCTGCTGGCAACCAGATCCAGCGTGGGGTACTGACCCGCTCGCTGGCGATTGATTTCTTCACGCGCAATCTGCATAGCCTTTTCGGCTGCAATCAGGCTCAGGCTCTGCTGGCTGGCAATCTTAGCCCATTGGTCGATGTCTTCAGGTTGAGGCCTGAGCAGTGGGGTCTTTGCTGAGAGCGGGGCAATATTCTTTGGATACTGACCGATGACTTCGTGCAGATTTTCCCGGCTGATGGCGAGCAGATTTTTAGCGGCAATGGTTTGTGCAACCGATTGGTCGTAGCGGGACTGAGCTTCATAAACACCGGTAATGGCCGT